>JALDXP010000026.1:0-17322 GCA_032154885.1 Actinomycetota bacterium | reverse complement strand
ACCTCCTGACCGAGGCCGAGCACAAGATGGACCAGGCCACCGACCACGTGGCCTCGGAATTCTCAACAGTCCGCACCGGGCGGGCCAATCCCCAGCTTCTCCAGCGGATAACCGTGGAGTACTACGGGTCGCCGACCCCCCTTCAGCAACTCGCATCCATCTCTGTGCCTGAGCCCCGCTTGCTGGTCGTCCAGCCCTTCGACAAGTCGACCGTCGGTGACATCGAACGGGCGTTGCAGACCTCCGAGCTCAGCCTCAACCCCACCAACGACGGCAATGTGATCCGGATCGCCTTCCCACCGCTGACCGAGGAGCGGCGCAAAGACCTGATAAAGGTGGTCAAGAACATGGCTGAAGAGGGTCGTGTGGCCGTGCGAAACATCCGCCGTCATTCCAAGGCCGACATGGAGTCGATGCACGGGGAGATCTCCGACGATGACATTCGGCGTGGCGAGGAAGAGTTGCAGAAGCTGACCGACCGTTATGTCGAGCAGATCGATCGGTTGCTCGGCCACAAAGAAGAAGAGCTTCTCGAGGTCTGATTTGAGCGAGCGAACCCCCGAAGACGAGAACGAGCCGAGCCGCCTCTGGGACGAGGACGAGGAGGACGCCGAGGTGTTCAGTCTTCCCCCTCTCCTCGAGGAGGACGATGCTCCGGAGGAAGATTCGGCCGAGGACGCGGATCCGGGACAAGCCGCCGACGATGACCCGGACGCCGAGCCCGGGCCCAAGGGCGACTACGAGGGGATGAGCTTCCCGCAGGATCTCGACGACTACCAGGCCAACCAGTACACCGGCTCGACCACTCAGGAGTACCAGGGTCTGGCCGAGGAGGTGAGTCGGGCGGCCGAAGAGGAATGGGAGCAGCAGGCCGTCGCGGCCGCGGTTCCCGGGGTCGACCACGGTCTGGTCGGGTTCGAGGACGTCACCGGTTCCCGCGCCGACGCCGAAGAGGACTTCGAGGCCTCCGAGCAGGCTGCGGCCAGCGATCTGGCCATGCGGGTGGGGTCTGCGGTCGTCATCTTCGGCTTGTTCCTCGGCAGTCTGCTGCTCGGCGGCTGGTGGTTCGCAGCCTTCGTGATCCTGGCCATGGTCGTGTCCACCGGCGAGTTCTACGCCACAGTCAGATCCGAGGAGATCCGCCCCCTTGCCCTTTTCGGCCTGCTCGGTGTCGTCTCCATGGGAGTGGGCGCCCAGTTGACCGGTGCCGCGGCAATAGCCGGATGGGCTGCCGCGTTCTCCGTCGTCACGATCCTCTTCCTGACTCTGTCGCCTAGACGCCAGCCCCTGGAGGACGCCTCGGTCACGATCGGCGGCATGGTCTGGGTCGGCCTCCTCTCGTTCGCCATCCTCATCGCTCAGGGGTCCCACCCGGTCGCCTACATCCTGTTCGTGGTGCTCCTGGTGGCAGCCAACGACACCGGTGCCTACTTCGTGGGTCGTTCCCTCGGTCGTCGGAAATTGTCGCCTGTGATCTCTCCCCACAAGACCGTCGAGGGCCTGATCGGGGGCTTTGTCGCCGGCCTGGTCGTTGCGTCGATCCTCGCCACGTTCCCGGCCTGGGAGACAATCGGCATCGCCAAGGCCCTGGTCGCTGGTGCAGTGGTGGGCGTGATCGCGCCGCTGGGCGATGCGGTCGAGTCGATGGTCAAGCGCTCCCTGGGTGTCAAGGACATGGGATCGGTGCTCCCCGGCCATGGCGGCATGCTCGACCGGATCGACGGCTTCCTGTTCGTGGCCCCGGCCATCTACTTCCTCTTCCGCGGGTTCGGTTTGTTGTGACCCGCCCGGTGGTCGTTCTGGGGGCGACCGGGTCGATCGGGTCCCAGACAATCGAGGTGGCCACCTCCCTCGGATTGGAGATTGCCGCCCTCGCTGCAAGGTCGCCTTCTCCAAAGCTCGCGGAGCTGGCGAGGGCCCATCCCGAGGCGCGGGTTCTGGTGGCGGGTGGATCCTCCGAGGAGCGCGACGATTTCACACGTGTCGTAGGGCGGTCCGTCGAATTCGGTGCCGATGGGGTCATCGACGCAGCGCGTGCCCCGGGCTCCGTCGTTGTCAACGGCATAGTCGGAAGTGCCGGGCTGAGAGCGACGATGGCCGGTCTGGAGAGCGGGAATCGCGTCGCGCTGGCCAACAAGGAGAGCCTGGTGGCCGGTGGGCCCGTCGTGAAGCGGGCGCTTGCCGGGCACGGCGGCGAGCTGATTCCGGTCGACAGTGAACACTCGGCCCTGCTTCAGTGTCTCACGGGCGAGGAGCCAGAATCGGTGGCACGTCTGATCCTGACTGCCTCTGGTGGCCCGTTCCGGGGCCGATCCGCCGACTCACTGGCCGGGGTGACGCCAGACGAGGCGCTGGCCCACCCGACCTGGGACATGGGGCCGCGGATAACCATCGACTCAGCCACCCTCTTCAACAAAGGGCTGGAGGTGATCGAGGCCCATCATCTGTTCGACGTCGAATACGACCGGATAGCCGTCCTGATCCACCCGCAATCCATCCTCCACTCGGCGGTCGAGTTCGTCGACGGGTCGTGGAAGGGCCACCTGGGCCAACCCGACATGCGGATCCCGATCCAGTACGCCCTGACCACACCCGACCGGGCACCTTCGCTGGCCCGACCCTTCGACCTGGCCGGGATGGAGTTGACGTTCGAAGCTCCCGATCCCGTGTCGTTCCCAGCCCTGGACCTGGCTTTCGAGGCAGGGCGTGAAGGTGGATCGTCTCCGGCAGTGCTCAACGCAGCCGATGAGGTCGCAGTAGCGGCGTTCCTCGATGGCCGTCTGGGTTTTCTCGGTATAGCCGAGGTGGTCTCGGCCACCCTCGAGACGTCGGATTGGCGGACGCTGGAGACGGTGGACGATGTGCTGCTTGCCGACCGAGAGGGTCGGGAGATCGCAGCCTCTTTCATCGCAGGAGCCTGCTGACTAGCGGCGATTCGCGGGTAGCGTGTCCGCATGCTCGGAGGCTTTGCTGCGGCCGCAGCCATCATTCTCTTTGTCACCGCCCACGAGGCCGGCCATTTCTTTGCGGCGAAGGCAACCGGGATGAAGGTGACGGAGTTCTTCTTCGGGTTCGGGCCTCGTATCTTCTCCTGGCGCCGCGGCGAGACCGAGTACGGGGTGAAGGCGATCCCGCTCGGGGGATATGTGCGCATCATCGGCATGAATCCCCTCGAAGAGATCTCCCCAGCCGACATGGGCCGCACCTACCGGGAGAAGAAATTCTGGGAGAAGAGTGTGGTCGTGCTCGCCGGGGTCGGCATGAACTTCCTCATCGCATTCCTTCTCTTCTATGGGATCGTGCTCGCCAACGGCGTATCTGAGCCGCAGCCGATCGTCGACGAAGTGGTGCCCACCGTCCTGGTCGGTGAGGACACCGTCCCCACTCCGGCCGCCGCCGGCGGGCTGGAATCTGATGATGTGATCGTGTCCATCGGCGATCACAGGATCGATGAATGGTCTGATGTCCCCGAAGCGCTGAATGCACTCGGCGAAGGTCCCACCACTGTGGTGGTCGAGCGCGACGGTCAGCCCCGCAGTCTCGAGGTCACTTTGGTCGAGCGTGATGCAGGTTCCGGATTCCTCGGCGTCGCGCCGGTCATCGCGACCCACGACCCGGGGATCATCGGCGCCATCGGTGTGGCCGGGACCCAGGTGTGGGAGGGGATCGGGTTCACCTTCCAGGCGATTGGTGACATGATCAAGCCTTCGAGCCTGGCGCAATACCTCGGAGTTCTCGCCGGCGACACCGACGTCGACGAGGAGATCCGGCCCGTGAGCCCGATCGGCATCGTCAACATCGGCACGCAGACCGAGTCGGCCGCTGCCTTTCTCGGGATCCTCGCCTTTGTCAACGTGATCCTGGCCACCATCAACCTCCTCCCTCTCTACCCGCTCGACGGCGGGCACTTCGCTGTAGCTGCCTACGAGAAGGTCAGCGGACGTGAGGCCAACGTCCGGAAGCTGGCGCCGGTGGCGGCCGCGGTGATCGGGCTTTTCGCCTTCCTCGGGTTCGTGGCGATTGTTCTCGACATCGTCAACCCGATAAGTCTCTGATCGGGATGATCACCCGCCACAGAACCCGGCAACTCCATGTCGGAAACGTCGCTGTCGGGGGCGATGCCCCCATCTCGGTTCAGTCGATGACCACTACCAAGACAGCCGACGTGGACGGCACCCTGGCCCAGGTGTATGCGCTGGCGGGGGCCGGAGCCGACATCGTCCGCATCACCTGCAATGAGGTGGAGGCGGCACAAGGCCTGGCCGAGATCGTCCCCAGATCGCCGGTCCCGATCATCGCTGACATCCACTACCAGTACCGGCTTGCCCTGGCGGCACTCGAGGCGGGCGTACAAGGGCTTCGGCTGAACCCCGGCAATATCCGCAAGGAAGACCAGATCAAAGCTGTCGCCCGCGAGGCCAAAGACCGCGGTGTGCCGATCCGTGTCGGGGTCAACGCGGGCTCGCTCGACAAGGACCTCCTCGAGAAATACGGAAGCCCGGTGCCTCAGGCCCTCGTCGATTCCGCCCTTCTCGAGATCCGCTATCTCCAGGATGTCGACTTCGAGGACATCAAGATCTCGGTCAAACACTCCAATGTGCCGTCGATGATCGAGTCCTACCGGCTCCTTTCCGAGACGGTCGACTACCCGCTCCACCTCGGAGTGACAGAGGCCGGGCCCCCGCCGGCGGGGCTGATCAAATCAGTCGCGGGGATTGCCACCCTGCTCAATGAGGGCATCGGCGACACCATCCGCTTCTCCCTCACCGCCGACCCGGTTGAGGAGGCCAAGGCCGGCCGCCAGCTTCTGGAGAACCTGGGGCTCCGCGAGCGGAAGGGCCTCGACCTCATCGCATGCCCCTCCTGCGGACGAGCAGAAGTCGATGTCATCGATGTGGCCACCCGGGCGCAGGCCGCTCTCGAGGCGGAGAACCTCCCGATCCAGGTCGCTGTAATGGGCTGTGTCGTCAACGGCCCGGGGGAGGCGCGGGAGGCCGACATCGGCATCGCCGCCGGCCGGGGGAGAGGCCATTTGTTCATAAAAGGCCAGGTGGTGAGGGTCGTGCCCGAGTCCGAGATGGTCGAGGCGCTTCTCGACGAAGCCAGAAAGCTGGTCGAGGAGGGCGTGGAGAGCAGACTTGCTCACGCCGAGGCGAACGCTGCCGAGCTGGCCGCGGCTGCCCGCGAGGAGTTGATCCAGATCCAGGGTGATGCCAATCGCTCCAAGGACCGTCGAGCGAAGGTCGCCGAGGTCGCCAAGTCCGATTGACTGGTTATTTCCGTCGCCCGCTCCGAAACCTGGTAGTTGACTGAACAAATGCGCTGGTCTGAAGTCTTCATCCCAACTCTCCGCGACGCCCCCGCTGACGCCGAAGCGGTCAGCCATGTGCTCCTCGTCCGGGGCGGCTTCATCCGGCAGCTCGCGGCCGGTTCCTACACCATCCTCCCTCTTGGCCAACGGGTTCGGCTCAAAGTGGCCAACATCATCCGCGAGGAGATGAACGCCATCGGTGGGCAGGAGATGATGCCGCCGACGCTCCATCCCGCCGATATCTGGCGGAAATCGGGCCGCTACGAGCTGATGGGTGAAAACCTGTACAAGCTCGTCGATCGCAAAGGGGCTGATCTCGTCCTGGGGATGACAGAGGAGGAGATCTTCGCCATCACTGCAATGGAGCTCTCCTCGTACCGGGACATGCCTCAGATCTGGTATCAGATGCACACCAAGTTCCGGGACGAGGCACGCCCGAAGTCAGGTCTGCTCCGTGTCCGCGAGTTCACGATGAAGGACGCATACACCCTCGACATCGATCGTGCCGGGCTCGATGCCGGCTTCGAGAAGCACCGTGGGGCCTACCAGCGCATCTTTGCCCGCATGGGTCTCGACGCTCTCGGTGTCGAGGCCTCCTCGGGTGCGATGGGTGGCTCGGAATCGGTCGAGTTCATGGTGCGCAGCGATGCCGGAGAGGACTGGATCGTCACGTGTTCGAATTGTGACTACCGGGCCAATGTGGAGAGAGCCATCTCGGCGGTGGGAGCAGTGGACGATGGTGATTCGGCAGACCTCGACCGCTTTCCGACACCCGGGCTGCGGACGATCAAGGCCCTGGCTGAGGCTCATCCCGACGTCGCAAGCCCTGACCGTCAGATCAAGACCTTGGTCTATGTCCTCGACGGCGAGCAGGTGCTGGTGCTGCTCCGGGGTGACCACGACCTCCAAGAGCAGAAACTTCTCGATGCGACGGCCGCGGTCGAAGCCCGCGCCGCCACTCCCGAAGAGATCAGGCCGCTGCTCGGGGCGGACCCGGGCAGTCTTGGCGCCGTCGGTGTCAACGGTCCGAGGATCATCGCCGATGAAGCGCTCCGAGGCCGGTTCAACCTGGTCACCGGGGCGAACGAGGACGACTGGCATCACTCCGGTGTCGATGTCGGCCGCGACATCGAGGTGAGCCAATGGGCCGATGTCAGAGAGGTGCATTCGGGGGAGCCTTGCCCGTTGTGCGGCGCCGAGCTGGATCTCTGGAAGGGGATCGAGGTCGGTCACATCTTCAAGCTGGGGACCATGTACTCCGAGACCTTCGGCGTGTACGTCCAGGACGAGAAGGGTGACAGCCACCCGATCATCATGGGCTCCTATGGCATCGGCGTAGAACGGGGCATGGCGGCCGTCGTGGAGACCTTCCACGACGAGAAGGGGATCATCTGGCCTGTCTCTGTGGCGCCGTATGAGGTCGTCATCACAGTGGTCAGGGCAGATGACCAACCCACCCTCGACGCGGCCGAGAAGCTCTACATGGAACTGAGCGCGGCTGGTGTCGAGGTCCTGCTGGACGATCGGGAGGAGCGGCCGGGCGTCAAGTTCGCCGACGCCGAGTTGATCGGCATCCCATACAGGGTGACGGTCGGGCCCCGTGGTGTGGAGCAGGGCATCGTCGAGCTGACCACCCGTCGCGAGCTCAGTATGGAAGAAGTGGCGATCGCCGACGTAGTTGGCAAGCTGGCCGAGCTCGTCGTCGCCCAGCGACACGGGACCTGACCCGGACCTCGCCGCAAGAGCCCCGGGGTGGGCTTATAATGCGACTGGACAACAGGACGCTTTGAACCAGGTGGGCGCCTTTGGCACCCGCCTGTATTTTTTGCGCGATGACTGTCACAGCTTTTGCATGACGGAGCCAGGAGCAGGCATTTTGACGACTGCTGCAGACATCTGGACGGTGGTGGAGCCCTATCTCGCCGCCGAGAGGCTCGAGCTCGACGACGTCGAGTTGCTCGGCCGCGGGCCGGGAACCCTCCTCCGCGTCGTAGTCGACGGCGAGGACGTGAACATCGATCGACTCGCCGATGTATCGCGTGGCCTGTCGCGGTTGCTCGACAACGAAACCGAACTCGAACAGTCGTACCGACTCGAGGTGACCTCGCCAGGTCTGGAGAGAGCACTCCGTCGCCCGGCGCATTACACCAAGTCGGTCGGTCGTGAGGTCGTGGTCAAGATCGCCGACGGCGACCAGAAAGCGACCATCAGAGGTGTCCTGGCCGATGCGGATGACTCGGCGTTCACCGTAGAGAGCGATGAAGAGCGCCGGGTAGTCGACTACGAGGACGTGCTCACCGCCAAGACGGTTTTCAAGTGGGAAAAGGCTCCCAAGCCGGGCCACTGAAGGAGAATCATGAAGCTCGACACGATGATGGAGGCAATCGAGGTACTCGCCCGGGAACGGGGAGTGGCCATCGACACCATCCTCGACGCGTTCGCCAATGCCCTTGTCGCCGCGTACAAGCGAAGCCCCGGAGCGGCAGAGGAGGCCAGGGTCACCATCGACCCCGATTCCGGCGAAGTCATCGTTTATGCCCAGGAATTGGACGAGGACGGCAACGTCGTGTCCGAATGGGAAGACACGCCCGAGGGGGAAGCCTTTGGCAGGATCGCCGCGCAGTCCTTCAAGCAGGTGATGCAGCACAAGCTGCGCGAGGCGAAGCGCGAGCATGTGTTCGAGATGTACGAAGGTCGTGAGGGTGACCTCGTGACCGGGTTGGTCCAGCAGGTGGATTATCGGTCGGTGATCCTCGATCTCGGGGACGCCGAGGCGATCCTCCCCGGCTCCGAGCGGATTCCGTTCGAGCGTCTGGAGCGTGGCAACCGCGTCAAGGCGCTCATCCTCGAGGTGCGCAACGAGGCCAAGGGCGCCCAGATCGTGGTCTCACGCAGCCACCCCGACTTGGTGCGACGTCTGCTCGAGCTCGAGGTGCCGGAGCTCACCGATGGCACCGTCGAGATCGTCAACATCGCCCGCGAGCCGGGTCACCGCACCAAGATCGCCGTGATCTCCCATGATCCCAACGTCGACCCCAAGGGAGCCTGCGTGGGGGCCAGGGGATCCCGTGTCCGCCAGGTCGTGAACGAGCTGCGTGGCGAGAAGGTGGACGTGGTCCAGTGGCGGGACGACATCGGCCAGTTCATCGCCGAGGCGTTGGGCCCGGCCAAGGTGAAGGAAGTGCATATCGACGAGGAGACCAAGACCGCCGACGTGGTCGTGTCCGAGCACCAGCTTTCCCTGGCGATCGGCAAGGAAGGTCAGAATGCCCGGCTTGCCGCCCGGCTCTCCGGCTACAAGGTCGACATCCGATCCGACATGGAGGGCGTCGAGGTCGAGGAGGCGGTGCCGGAAGCTGCCCCGTCCGAGGTAGCCGCGCCGGCCGATGAAGCGCCAGTCACGGATGAAGCTGCCGCAGATGAGGGGTCAGCCGAGGAGGCCGTCGACGCCGAGATGCCTGTATCCGACGATGAGGATGCGGTGGCAAGCGACAACACGGATGACGAGAGCGAATAGGGGATTTCTGGCGTGAGGGTTTACGAGCTGGCCAAGGACTTGGGGATCGACTCGAAAGAGTTGCTCGCGCAGGCCCATGAGCTGGGGATCGAAGTGAAGACCGCCTCCTCGGGGCTCGATGACGAGTCGGCGGAGCTTCTGCGTCTCGCGGTCGCTGGGGATGAGCCGGAGGTGGTCGAGGCTGAGCCCGAGGCGGAATCTGAAGCCGAGGAAGAGGTCGCTGCCGAGCCGGCCCCCGAGCCCGAGGTCGAGCTCGACATCGTGTCCGTCCCGTCCGGCGCCTCGGTCACCGAGTTCGCAGACGCACTCGGAGTTCCGGCCAAGGACGTGGTTGCCCAGCTCATGACCCGGGGCCAGGCGGTAGGAGCAGGCCAGACGATGCCCCCTGAATTGATCGAGGGTGTGGCCGAGTCGTTCGGGTTCATCGTCGACATCGAAGCGCCACCGCCTCCTCCAGCGGTTGCCGAGCGTCCGGTGTTCGAAGATTCAGAATCCGAGCTCGTCCCTCGCCCGCCTGTTGTGACCGTGATGGGACACGTGGACCATGGCAAGACCACCCTTCTCGACTCGATCCGGAAGACCAGCGTGGTCGACGGAGAGCAAGGAGGGATTACCCAGCACATCGGCGCCTACCAGGTCGATGTCAACGGACATCCCATCACATTCATCGACACGCCAGGCCACGAGGCATTCACCTCCCTGCGAGCACGCGGAGCGAACATCACCGACATCGTGATCCTCGTGGTGGCTGCCAATGACGGAGTCATGCCCCAGACGATCGAAGCCATCTCACACGCCAAGGCGGCACAAGTGAAGCTGATCGTGGCCGTCAACAAGGTCGATCTTCCCGGAGCCGACCCGCTCCGGGTGCGGACCGAATTGACCGAGCACGACGTCCTCACCGAAGAGCTCGGCGGCGAGGTCCCCAGCTTGGAGGTCTCCGCGATCAACGGTGACGGCGTCGATGAGTTGCTCGAAGTGGTTGACCTCATTGCCCAGCTCGAGGAGTTCAAGGCGAACCCGAAAGCCGAGGCGTCCGGTGTCGTTGTCGAGGCCCAGCTCGAGCGAGGCAAGGGCGCTGTCGCCTCAGTCATCATCCAGCGGGGGACACTGAGGACCGGTGATCCCTTCGTGGCAGGGCCGGTGTCCGGGCGCGCCCGTGCCTTGATGGACGAGAATGGCAATCAGGTCAAAGAGGCAGGACCGTCGACACCCGTCCAGATCATGGGTTGGGACGAGGTACCCACGGCCGGAGACTTCTTCACAGTCGTCGAGAGCGACAAGGAGGCCCGCCGCATCGCCTCCGAGCGCGAGGAGGAGCTCAGGTCGGTCAGCCAGGCCATGCCCTCGGCCCGCGACCGTCTTCAGACGCTGCTCGACCAGCTGCGCACCGAGGATGCCACTTTGAACGTCATCATCAAGGCCGATGCGCATGGGTCACTCGAGGCCCTGCGGGAATCGATCTCGAAGATAGGACGAGAGGGCGGCAAGATCCAGGTGCTGCACGGTGCAGTCGGTGGGATCAACGAGAACGACGTGACACTCGCCGAAGTGACCGACTCGGTGATCGTCGGCTTCAACGTCCGTCCCGAGCCGAAGGCTCGCAAGGCAGCCGAGGAGGCCGGGGTCGAGATCCGGACCTACGGGATCATCTACGAGCTCCTCGACGAGGTCGAGCAGCTGCTCGTCGGGCAGCTGGCCCCCGAGGAGCACGAGCAAGTGTTGGGCACCGCCGAGGTCCGCGCCGTTTTCAAGGTCCCCCGGATCGGAGCCGTGGCCGGGTGCTACGTCATCGAGGGTGTCGTCCAGCGCGGGGCTCGTGCCCGGCTCATCCGTGACGGGGTTGTCATCCACGACGGCGTCATCTCGTCGCTGAAGCGATTCAAGGACGACGTGCGCGAAGTGGCCTCCGGGTTCGAGTGTGGAATCGGGTTGGAGAACTACAACGACATCAAGGAAGGCGACAACATCGAGGCCTACCTGATTCGTGAGGTGGCCCGAACTTGATAACCGCCGCCTGATGCGGGCCGCGGCCCTGAGGGTCGAGCTGCACCTGCCCGCCTCCCAGTCGCTCAAGGAGAAGAGAGCCGTGCTCAGGCCGGTCATCGAGGGTCTGCGGCGCCTCGGCTCCTACAGCGTCGCCGAAGTCGGCTACCACGACAAGTGGCAGCGGGCCGCGATCGGAGTGGCCATCGTCGCCCCGGACGGTGAGAGCCTCGCCATGCAGGTCTCCAAGTTGCGCCGCTACCTTGATGGCCAACTGGAGGTCGAAGTCCTCGACGTGCGCATGAGCGAGTTGGAGGAGCCCGAATGAGAGATGCCAGCCCTCGAATGCTGAAAGTCAACTCCACCCTCCGTGAAGTCCTTGCAGAAGAGATCGAGAGAATGAGCGATTCCCGCCTCGAGATGGTGTCCATCACAGGCGTCGAGACCAGCCCCAATCTTCGTCATGCAGTGGTCTACATCGACCTCCTCGGTGCCGATCCCTCCGACGCCCTCACAGCCCTCGATCACGCCTCGCATCGCCTCCAATCGGTCATCGCCCGCCAGGTCCGGATGAAGTACACGCCGGTCCTGGAGTTTGCGGTCGACCCCGGTGTGAGCGGTGGGGAGAGAATCGATGCCATCCTGCGGTCTCTGCAGGAAGAGGAATGAGACCCGGATGATCGAACGACAGCTCATCGAAAAGGCAGCCGCGACGGTTGCCGCAAGTGAGGAGTTGGCGCTGGCATGTCATGTGGGCCCCGATGGGGACGCCCTCGGCTCGATGCTCGGATTCGGGACCGCGGCCCGCACTGCCGGGAAGACAGTGGTGGCAGGGTTCGGGTCGCCGTTCGTCGTCCCCGCCAATCTGTCATTCCTCCCCACGGATCTGTTGGTAGAGCCAGGAGAATTCCCCAAGAGCCCCGAAACCATGGTCGTCTTCGATGCCGGTTCACCCGACCGCCTTGCCGAGTTGGGCGGTCCCGCAGGGAACGCTGGGACCCTGGTGGTGGTGGACCACCATGTCACCAACGAGGGCTTTGGCGATATCCCGTTGGTCGACCCGGACGCGGCGGCCACCGGGGTGATCGTGGTCGACATTCTCGACGCGCTTGGATGGCCAATCACGGCCGAAATCGCAACCTGTCTCCTCACCGCCGTGGTCACCGACACAGGCCGCTTCCAGTACGCCAACACAACCGCACCCACGTTGGAGGTCGCCGCCCGACTGGTCACGGCCGGGGCGCGACCCGAGCAGATCAGTCAGAAGGTCTATGAGGAAGCGCCTTTCGGGTATCTGAAGGCAGCCGGGGCAGCCCTGGCCCGCGCCGTGCTCGACCCCGACGAGGGCTTGGTCTCAACCATCATCACCAACCAGGACCTCGACGAAGCAGGTGTGGATTGGGGCGACATCGACAACCTGCTCAACACACTGAGGCTGGCCGAGGAGGCTGACGTGGCGGTGCTGGCGAAAGTCAACGCGGACGGTCACGTAAAGGTCAGCCTGCGCTCCCGGGGTGCAACAGATGTGGGTGCGCTCGCAGCCGACCTCGGCGGCGGGGGGCACCGCCTCGCGTCAGGATTCACGTTTGACGGGGACCCGGAAAAGGCAATCGACGAGGTGCGGAAAAGGCTCGAGGCCCACAGATGACCCGTGGGTTTCTAGTGGTCGACAAGCCGGTGGGGATGACATCCAACGATGTCGTCAGCCGCGTCAAACGTGCCACGGGCATCAAGAAGGTGGGTCACGCCGGCACCCTCGATCCTCTCGCCACCGGCGTCGTTGTCGTGGCGGTCGGCCCCGTGACCAGACTCATCCGGTTCATACAGGAACAGCCGAAGGAGTACCTGGCGACCGCCCAGTTCGGGGTTTCGACGGACACCCTGGATTCGGATGGAGCAGTTCTCAACCGCGAGCCGATGGAGTTCTCCGAAGAAGAGCTGGAAGCCGTGGCCAGCCGCTTCGTCGGCACGGTGCTGCAGGTGCCACCGATGGTCTCCGCTCTCAAGCACCAGGGCCGACGTCTCTACGAGTTGGCCCGTCAGGGCGTGGTAGTGGAACGGGAGGCGCGGCCGGTCGAGATCCACGAGCTGGAGATCGAGGCTGTGGGCGCCGGCCCGTACCCGGAAGTGGAGTTCCGTGTTGTGTGCGGCAAGGGCACCTATGTGCGCTCGCTGGCCGACGATCTGGCCGCGGCGCTCGGCGGGTCGGCCCACCTCACCGCTCTCCGTCGGACCCGTACCGGATCTCTCGACGTGGAGACACACGGCGTCGAGATCGGTGATCTGGGTGAATGGGAGGCTCATTTCCTCACGCCTGCGGAGGCTCTCGGCGATCTACCCGCAGTCACGGTGAGCGAGGAGACGGCCCGCGGCGTGTGTCACGGCATGCAATTCGTCGGTGGCGAGATGGTTGCCGCCCCGGACCACTCGGTGATCCGCGTACTCGACCAAGCAGGCGACCTGATCGCCGTGTATAGACGAGATGGAGACCAGGCCAGACCCGAGGTGGTCCTCGCCTCGTGAAGATCCTTCGAGGCCCCTTGGAGCGCTGGGAGGCGCAGACTCCCCCCAACGCTGTCACCGTGGGTGTGTTCGACGGGGTTCATATCGGGCACCGTGTGATCCTCGACCGGCTGGTGGCCAACCCCCATCCCTCGACGGTGCTCACCTTTGACCCGCATCCGGCCGAGGTGCTCGCACCGGGGACCAATCCGCGTCTGATCACCGACATCGAAGAGCGAATCGACTTGTTCGCTGCGCTCGGGGTCGACACCGTCGGTGTGATCGACCTGTCGGAGATCCGTCATCTCGAGCCGGAGGAGTTTGTCTCCCAGGTGCTGGTGGACAAGCTCGAGGTCAGCTATCTGGTTGTCGGTGCCGACTTCCAGTTCGGCCGTGATCGGGCCGGTGATTGCGAGTTCCTGATCGCGGCGGGAACCCGTCATGGTTTCGACGTCGAAGTGGTCGGCCTCGTCGAGTCGAACGGCGTCGTCTCGTCGACCCGCATCCGCCGCCTGATCGAGGACGGAGACGTCTCGGACGCCGCCGACCTGCTCGACCACCTCTACCGACTCTCCAACGAGGTGACCCCTGGTGACAAGAGGGGGAAGGGCCTCGGGTTCCCGACTGCCAACCTGAGGCCGCCGGAACGAAAGGTCATCCCGGGGAACGGGATCTATGCCGCGTGGGCTCGATTCGGCAGGGAGATCCTGCCCGCAGCCGTGAACGTCGGGGTGAGGCCAACCTTCGGGGGCGGCGAGCTACTCATCGAGGCGCACATCATCGATTTCGACAGGGAGATCTACGGATCGGTTCTCACCCTCGAATTCGTCGAAAGACTTCGCCCCGAGCTCCAGTTCGAGAACGCCGATGCTCTCGTCGCGGCGATCAGGGACGACGTCGCACAGGTGCGCCGCCTGCTGAAGACAGCTCCGGTGCCGACCTGAGACCGATGGTGGGCCCATGACGGACTCAGTCGGGCGCAGGCCCATCGACGCGGGGAGACCTGTCGTGGTCAAGGCCGGATCTTCGAGCCTGGTGCGTTCTACCGGTGAGCTCGATCCCGAGGGTCTCGACCAGGCGGTCGCACATGTGGCGGGGATGTGGGAAGGAGGTCATCCGACCCTCCTTGTCTCGTCTGGCGCGGTAGCGGCCGGCATTCCCGCGCTTGGTCTCGGCGGGCGGCCGAGAGATGTGCCCGGCCTCCAGGCTGCGGCGGCAGTGGGCCAGGGGCTCATCATGGAGAGATACGCCGCCTTGTTCAAGGGTCGGGGCATGGTGGTCGGCCAGGTGCTGCTGACCAAGGACGTGCTCGCCAACCGGTCCCAATACCTCAATGCGCGCAACACCCTGGAGCGGATGCTCTCCCTGGGGGTCGTCCCGATCGTCAACGAGAACGACACTGTTGCCGTGGACGAGTTCCGGCTCGGCGGCAACGACGAGCTGGCGGCGATCGTGTCGCACCTCGTCTCTGCCGGCATCCTGGTGATCCTGACCGATTTCGGGGGCATCTACTCGGGTGACCCAAGGACCATGGACGACGTCGAGCTGCTCTCGGCGGTCCACTCCGGCGACTCTGCCCTCGACCACATCGCCGGTGGTGCCCCCGGGCCTTTCGGCTCGGGTGGTCCGGCCACCAAGGTGATGGCGGCGAGGATGGCCGCCTGGTCGGGCATTCCCACGGTCATCGCCGACGCCAGGGAGGCCGGTGTCGTTGCCCGCGCCGTGTCAGGTGAGGCAGTGGGGACGTGGGTGACGCCCCACGAGGCGAGGCTCCCGGCCCGCAAGCTTTGGATCGCCTTCGGTCTGCCCGCTGTCGGACGCCTGTCCATTGACCCCGGCGCGGCCTCGGCCTTGCTCGATGGCGGGCGATCTCTTCTCGCTGTCGGGATAACAGGGGTCGATGGCGATTTCGACGCGGGATCCGCCGTTGAGGTGACTGGCGATGACAACGCCGTCATCGGCAAAGGTTTGGTGGCGATGACGGCCGAGGAGGTCCGCACATCGATCGGCCGCCACAGCTCGGAGGTGGGCGGTGTGGTGGTCCACCGCGACGACCTCGTCGTTCTCAGCACTGTCCCATCCGCCGATAACCTGGGCCAATGATCGAGGAGATCGGCCGCCGAGCACGAGAGGCCTCACACGGCCTGCGTCAGTCGACCGGCGAGTCACGCCGGCAGGCCCTGCTCGGCATGGCCGCTGGAGTCGAAGAGGCCGCCCCTGCGGTGCTCGAGGCGAATCGGGCCGACATGTCACAGGCGGAGGGTGAGGGGATCACCGGCGCGCTCATCGACCGGCTCCGACTGGACGAAAGGCGGATCTCCGCCATGGCCGCCGGCCTCCGCAGCGTTGCCTCCTTGCCCGATCCGGTGGGCCGCGAGACCGGAGGCTGGTCGTTGTACAACGGCGTTCGACTCCACCGCGTCCGCGTCCCACTCGGCGTCGTCGCCGTGATATACGAGGCGCGCCCCAACGTGACCGCCGATGCCGCCGGGCTCTGCATCCGATCCGGCAACGCGGTCATCCTGCGTGGCTCGTCCTATGCCCTTCGCTCCAACATGGCCATCTCCGGTGCCATACGGGGCTCGCTCACTGCCGCAGGGCTCCCTGCCGACGGGGTCCAAGTCATCGAGGACACCAGCCGAGAGGGAGCCAAAGCACTGATGCAGGCGACCGAATGGGTGGATCTGCTCGTACCAAGGGGTGGGCCTGGTCTCATCGCGGCGGTCCAGGCGGATGCCACTGTGCCAACCGTCATCGACGGTGCGGGGAACTGTCATGTATACGTCGATGCCTCAGCCGACCTGGAGAAGGCGCTTGGCATCGTGGTCAACGCCAAGGTCCAGCGTCCCGGGGTTTGCAACGCAGCCGAGACTCTCCTGGTCCACGAGGCCGTGGCCGAGAAGTTCCTCGGTGAGGCAGCTCGCGCCCTCATGGCGGAGAACGTCGAGCTCCGGGGCGACGATCATGCGCGTGAGCTGGTGCCCGAGATGGGGGAGGCGACCGAGGAGGACTGGGCCACCGAGTACCTCGACCTGATCATGGCGGTCCGTGTCGTGCCCGGCATCGATGCCGCCATCGAACATGTCCGGCGCTACGGGACGGGTCACACGGAGGCCATCGTCACCGACGACCGTGTCGCAGCCGACCGCTTCGTCGCCGCGATCGACACCGCGGTCGTGGCAGTGAACGCATCGACCCGTTTCACCGACGGCGAGGAATTCGGGTTCGGCGCCGAGATCGGCAACTCGACTCAGAAGCTCCACGTCAGGGGTCCTATGGGTCTCGAGTCCCTTACGTCCGAGCGGTACGTGCTCTATGGTGACGGGCAGGTGCGGTGAAGGGGAACAAGGGGGGAGGCCGGGTGGTTGTCCTGTCCGTGGTTGTGGTTACCAACGTGGGGGCTGTTAGAGTTTCTGCTGTCCCCCCGGAACAGTCCAGGTTTGACGCGTAATGAAGACAACCACTGAAATCGTCGCCGAGTACGGCACCCACGAGAGCGATACCGGCTCCCCAGAAGTGCAGGTCGCCTTGCTCAGCGAGCGAATCAACCATTTGACCGAGCATCTCCGTGAGCACAAGCACGACCATCACAGTCGGCGCGGGCTCCTCATGATGGTCGGTAAGCGGCGTCGTCTCCTCGACTACCTCCGGAGGGAGGATGTGGAGCGATACAGGGCCCTGATTGCCAAGTTGGGGCTGCGTCGCTGACACTGCTTTCTTGAGGAGCGGTTAGCGTTCCTCATGAGATGGCCCGGGCCGGACGGCCGGGGCCGACATACACACTGAGCCTTGCCGGTTGTCAGTGGCGATGTCTCGGTTCACCTGAGACATGACTACTGCCAACGGGTGCGGCTCCCATACACAAGGAGCACTTAGTGCCCGAAATCTCCGTAACGGGGACCATCGGCGGCAAAGAGTTCGTCCTGAGCACCGGCAAACTCGCCGGTCAGGCCGACGGAGCCGTGGTCGCCCGACTCGGCGGTACCGAGATGTTGGTAACCGCCAC
>JALDXP010000025.1:0-17443 GCA_032154885.1 Actinomycetota bacterium | reverse complement strand
GCGGCCAAGGTGATGGTGAGGTACTCGTTGGAGGCAATCTCGGCGCTCGATCCCGCCGTCCAGGAGTCCGTGTTGCCCGCCCTCGGCGAGGTGAGGCGCCGTCTCGACTACGAGACCTACGGGGGTGCTCAACTTCTCGGTGTCAAGGGAGTCGTCGTGATCGCCCACGGGAGATCGAACCGGGTGGCCATCGCCAACGCCCTCGTGATGGCAGCCGAGGCCGCCAAGAACGATCTCCCCGGCCTGCTAGCCGCCCGGCTCGCCTCCTGATGACCCTGGAAGATCAGCTCGGCTACACGTTTTCCGACCCGCAACTGCTGAAACTGTCCCTCACTCATCGCTCCGTCAGCAGCGAGGACGGCTCGAGACACGACAACGAGCGTCTCGAGTTCCTTGGTGACGCAGTCTTGCAATTGGCAATAACGGGTTACCTGTACAACACGTTCAGCGACCTTCCAGAGGGAAACCTGGCGAAGGTCAGGGCGGGTCTGGTCAGCAGACCGGTGCTGGCCGACGTGGCTCGGAGCTTCGGCCTCAGCGATCACATCGAGCTGACGGTGGCCGAGGAGCGGACCGGGGGCCGGGACAAGGATTCAATCATGGCCGATGCACTCGAGGCCGTGATCGGGGCGGTCTACCTCGATTCCGGGATCGAGAGCGCAACCGACTTGGTACTGCGTCTCTGGGGAAACCGTATCGCCGAGCGAGCAGAGCGTCCCGGGCTGAAGGACTACAAGACCCGTCTTCAGGAGGTGCTGGCCAGGGATGGCAAGCGCCCCGAATACCTAACCGACGGCTCCGGCCCCGATCACGAGCGAACGTTCGCGGCCAGTGTCGAAGTGGACGGAATGGCCTTGGGTTCGGGGTCCGGTAGGTCCAAGAAAGAAGCCGAGCAGGGAGCGGCGGAGCAGGCCTTGGAGAGGCTCATCGCAGACTCTCGGTGAGAAGGGGCCCTTTTCGGGACCTGAGATCCAAATACCAGAGAGTCACCATCACCGCGATGGCGGCCACGACGAAACCCTGGGCGACGACGAGCACCACGAAGCCCAGCCCTGCTCCGATGCCTACTTCTCCGGCGCCGACGATCGGAAGCGCCACGAGCTGAACGAGTTGGGCGGCTAGCGACCCGAAGAGACCAACGAGCAGCAGGAAACCAACAGTGGGCCACCATCGCCCGCGCACCAATGCGAAGCTCCTGCGCAGGGCTTCGACCGGGCCCACGTCCTCCAAGGCGACGACGGCCGAAACCATGCTGAACGTACCGGCAAGCCATAGGCCGGGGATGATGAGGGCGAACAGCCCAACGACGACCAGAACGACGGCGAGGATCCCGGCCACGATGAGGGTGAACAACCTCGAGAGTGCCATCGAGGATGCCGCTCCTGCGCCCATGTGCTCGCCGGCGAGCTCGGAAGCCACGATGCGGTGCACGGTCATGTTGAGGAAACCGGTGCCGAGGAGCTGAACGACGAGCACGATCGAGCCTGCCTGCAGAAGTAGGAGCCCGGCCTCGGTGACCTCGGACTCGGTCATCCCGACCAGCGCCTGAGGGTCGCTCAGGATCAGCTGGAGGATGTCATCGGCTCCGGTGAGAGCGAAGGCCGCGATGGTGGCGGCGCCGAGGAGCACGAATGTCCAGAAGGCGGGAGCCAGGATTCGCTTCCAGACCCGGCCGAGCATCGCCACACCCTCGGCGAGGATCTCACCAAACGGCCTGGGGGTTATCTCCATGGGCGCGGGTACGGTAACCAGCCCTCGTTCACGGAGCCGAGCTTGCCCGAGTTGCCAGAAGTGGAGATCACCCGGCGCCACCTGGAGGAAGCGATGAAAGGTCGCCGGCTGACTCGCGTGCGCACCAGTCATCCCCGGACAGCCCGCAACAACGCAGGCGGTGAGACCGAGATCGACGAGCGGCTCGAAGGGCGGACAGTGCTCGGAGTGGGTCGAAAGGGGAAGTTCCTCGCGGCTCCACTCGATGATGGGCAGACCCTCGTGGCCCACCTGGGGATGTCGGGCCGGTTCACAATCGGTGATCCGTCGGAGGTCGAACCGGCCCACACTCATTTCCGGGCGACCTTGGACGACGGTCGCGAGGTCCGCTTCATCGATCCCCGCACTTTCGGCTTCATCGCTGTCGTAACCGGTGATGAGATGGAAGGCTCGGGTCTTTCCCGGGTCGGGCCCGACGCCTGGGACACCACGCCATCGGCCGAAGACCTGACAGCTGCCCTCGTCAGGAGGACAGCCCCGGTCAAGGCGCTGTTGCTCGACCAGGTGATCCTCTCGGGCCTGGGCAACATCTATGCCGATGAGGCGTTGCACATGGCCGGGATACATCCAATGCGACCCGGCGGTGACTTGTCAGAATCCGAGTTGACGCGGTTGCTTGAAGCCACCCGCCGCGTTCTGGGCGCTGCCATCGACAACGGCGGGACGAGTCTCGACGACCTGGCCTATCTGCTACCCGACGGACGGGCGGGGGAGAACCTCGACCGGTTGCGGGTCTATGGCCGTACCGACCTACCCTGTCCCAACTGCGGCACGCCGATCCAGCGGATCGTCATCAGGGCAAGATCGAGTCATTTCTGCCCCACCTGTCAGCCGGAGAGAGCTTGATCAAGGCGGTCCATGCCTATGTCTCAGGGCAGGTCCAGGGGGTCGGGTATCGCCAGAGCTGCCGCCAGATGGCGCGCTCGCTGGGTCTCGTGGGCTGGGTCAGGAACGACGCCGACGGCCGTGTCGAGGTCTTTGCCCAGGGCCTTGCTGACGACGTCGACCGGGCCATCGGCTGGCTGTGGTCTGGACCATCGATGGCGGTCGTCAGCGGTGTGGAATCCGACGCGGTGGCCCCCGATCTGACCTTGCGTGACTTCTTCATCTACCCGAACCCGATGAAGAGCCACTAGACAACAGGCCGCTGTTAGCCTGCTCCGGGTAATCACAGTCGTGTCATTTGCCAGGTGTTTGCTGTGTATTTGAAGTCACTGAAGCTCGTCGGTTTCAAGTCTTTCGCCGACCGGACCCGACTCGAGTTCCGGCCCGGGGTGACCGTTGTCGTGGGGCCGAACGGCTCCGGCAAGTCCAACCTCGTCGACGCCCTGTCGTGGGTGATGGGGACGCAGTCAACAAAGTCGCTCCGGACCGGGAAGATGGAAGACGTCGTCTTTGCCGGCACCGCAACTCGCCCCGCGTTGAATCGGGCCGAGGCGACCCTGATCATCGACAATGCCGAACGGCGGCTGCCCCTGGATCTCGACGAGGTGGCCCTGACCCGTCGTCTGTACCGGGATGGCTCGTCCGACTACGAGATCAACGGGGTCGGCTGCAGGCTGCTCGACGTGCAGGAACTGCTCAGTGATTCAGGCGTTGGCCGTCATCAACACGTGATCATCGGACAGGGTCAGGTCGACGAGGTGCTCAACGCCTCCCCTGAGGACCATAGGGCGGTCATCGAGGAGGCGGCAGGCATCCTCAAACACCGCCGCCGTAAGGAGAAAGCCGAGCGCCGTCTCGAACGCACCGATGAGGACGTGCTCCGACTGCAGGACCTCATCGGGGAGATCGAACGGCAGCTGAGACCCCTCCGCCGTCAGGCACGGGCGGCCGAGCGATATCACGGCCTGAAATCCGAAGTGCGTGATCTGAGTCTGTATCTCGCCGGGATGGCCCTGGATGCCTACGAGACCGAGATGGAGGCTGGGAGCGTCACCCTGGAGACACTGAATGGTCAAATCGCATCCGACGAGTCGGGTTTGGGCGTCCTGACAGCATCCGTCGAGGCCTTGACAGCCAGGGCATCGACGGTCGGGATGGATCTCGAGCGCGACACCGGGGCAGCTGCCCGACTCGAGACAACGGTCGAGAGATTGCGACGTCTCGGAGCTGTGGCCCAGGAGAGAAGCCGGGCCGTCAGTGGGAGGACGCAGGCCAGAATCGAGCGTCGATCGGATCTTCGTTCAGAGCTTGGCGGGATCGTCGACGAGCTGGTCGCAGTCACTGCATCCGAGACCGAGGCGACCGGCCACGCGGAGGCCATGGAGGCTCGATTCAGACGTCTCGAAGACGAGGAACGAGCTATTGCCACACAGAATGCGCTGTCCCCGGAGGGAGCCCTGGCGGCAGTGCGTGGCGAGCTATCGGTGCTCCAGGCTGCCGGCGTGCGCGACGACCGGGAGGTGGAGGGCATCGATCGCAGGCTCGCTGTCGTCGACTCGCAGCTCGGTGACGAATCGGGCGAGATCTCGCGGATCAACGATGAGATTCGTGCCCTCGACGAGGATGTATCCGGGTTCCAGCACGGCTACCAGAAGGTGAGCCGACGACGCGAGGATGACCAGAAGGCCTGGTCGGGAGCAGAGGAAGCAATCACCGAGGCGAGATTGACCGTTGCCGCCACCGAGGCCAGAGTCGACGCCTTGGAAGCCGCCATGTCGGGCAGTTTCGACGTCGAATCCCGGCGCAAGGTGGAGACCGTGGATGGAGCCCTTGGGGCTCTTGTCTCCCGTCTCGACATCCCGGACGGGTTGGAAAAGGCGGTAGACGCGGCACTGGGGCGCTGGGCGGATGCTGTCGCCTTCCAGAGTGTCGATCGGCTCAAGGAGGCGGTGGAGAAGGTCAAGGCTGCCGGAGGAGGCGGCGTACCGGTCGTGTCTGCGGTGAACCGGGGGTCGGCGCCGGCGTCGGAGATCGCTACTGCGTCCGGCGTGGATGCCCTGGTGGATCGGCTCGGACCCCGCGGCGACCTTGGTCTGGCCCGTCACCTGCTCGGCGATGTGCTCCTGGTGGAGGGATGGGCGAGCGCCCTGGCCCTGGTCGCCCGCCATCCCGCCCTGAGGGCGGTGACACCCGAAGGCGACCTGGTGTCGATCGACGGCGTCCAGATTGCCCAGCCGGACGGCGCCGGACCTGCGATGGTCGAGACGGCCCGGGTGGCGGCCGAACAGGCAAAGACGGACCTGTCCCGCGCATCTTCCATCCACACAGCCGCAAAGCGCGACTTCGAGAAGAGCCGCGACTTGGAGCGGGCGGCGCTGGAGCAGCTCGAATCGGCCGAGGCCGCGCTGGCCGGACGGGCCGAGGCCATGGGGCGGCTACAGAAGTCGGTCGATGCCCTCGAAGGGGAAAGGGACCGACTCAAGGCGCGGCTCGGCTCGATCGATGAGGGAGCGGCAGAGCGAGATCGGCAGATCGTCGAGCTCACCGGGCGTCTCGCGGCTCTCGAAGGAGAGGAAGCCGGGAGGATGAAGGTCTGGGAGGAGTTGGAGCGCCGGCGCATCCAGATCGCTGCCGATCGGGAGATCGCCAGGTCCGAGTGGCAGGAAGCGGCCTCGGTGCAAGGAGTCGTCTCCGAACGCCGTCGTCTGCTCGAGGAGCGGGTCGCCAGGATCGAGGCCGACCTGGCGCGTGTCGATGGGGAGGAACCGGCACCGATCGCCGTCGAGCGGCTCGACCTGGTCGATCGATATGCCCGCGACGCCGTCGAAATCCTGCAAGGCAGGCTGGCCACCCTGCGTGAGCGCCAGGCAGGCCTCCGCGCCGAGAATGAAGGCACCGTGGCCGAGCTGTCTCAGGCGCGCTCCCAGATGGAAGAGCGACGAACCTCGGCGGCTGCAGCGCGCGAGAGACTCGCCACTCTTCAGGTGCGTCTTACCGAGCTGCGCCTCTTGAAGGAAAGCGTCATCGAGAGTGTCCGCCGTGATGCCGATTCCGACGCCGACACCGCTCGTGGTGCGCTTCGCCCCGAGTATCCAGATGACGCCGACCTGCCTGCAATCCTCGAGGAGCGTTCAGCGCAGCTCCGCCGACTCGGCCCGATCAATCCTCTGGCTGCCGACGAGTTCGCCGAGCTAGACGAGCGACACACATTCCTGGTCGACCAGCTGGCCGACGTGGAATCGTCCCGCTCCGAGCTTCGCAAGGTGATCAGGGCTCTGGAGGACGAAATCCAGCTCCGTTTCCAGGAGGCATTCACCGAGGTGGCGGAGGCATATCAGCGCTACTTCGCCGTGCTCTTCCCGGGCGGAAGAGGCCGGATCAGGCTCGCCGACCCCGACGACGCCCATTCCGGGCTGATGATCGAGGCGCAACCGCTGGGGAAGAAGGTCAGCCAGCTCACCCTGCTCTCGGGTGGGGAGCGGAGCCTGGCCGCTCTCGCCTTTCTCTTTTCCATCTTCGAAGCGAGGCCGAGCCCCTTCTACGTGCTCGACGAAGTCGAGGCCGCTCTCGACGACGCCAACCTCCGGCGCTTCCTCCGCATCGTCGACGAGTTCCGTCAGAGGGCGCAATTGTTGATCGTCACCCATCAACAGCAGACGATGGAGGCGGCCGATGTGCTCTACGGAGTCACAATGGAGCCGGGTGGGTCGTCCCAGGTGGTCCGAAAGGACATGACCTCGGTCGGTATCGATCTCGCCGTCTAATTAGCTTGGCATGGCAATGGGAACGAGCGAATGGGCCCTGATCCTCGTCATCATCGCGGTGATCCTTGTGATCACCGTCCTGATCGTGATCCGCCGCCGGCACAGCGTCGATGGTGAGTCTGCGTCAGTTGCAACCAAAGGGCCATCCCGGATCGGGCGAAGCGCTACCGCCCTGGGGGCGTCTCTGCGTCGCGCATGGGCAACCGGTCTCGACGATCACACGTGGGATGAGCTCGAGGAGGCGCTGCTCGGAGCCGACGTCGGTCTCGAGGCCACGACCTCTGTGGTCGCGGGCGTCAGGTCTGCCGCCCCGGAGACGCCTGACCAGGCACGTGAGGCGCTCGCCACGCAGTTGAGGGCGGAGCTCGGCGACAAGGACCGCGGGCTGCATCTCGAGGGCAATCCGGCCGTGATCCTCGTGGTGGGTGTGAACGGGACAGGCAAGACGACCACAATCGCCAAGCTGGCCGCACGACTCCAGAAAAACGGCAGTGGGGTAGTGCTCGCCGCCGGCGATACGTTCCGGGCCGCAGCCGGGGCCCAGCTCGAGACCTGGGGGGATCGGCTCGGAGTGAAGGTTGTCTCAGGGCAGGAAGGCGGAGATCCCGCGTCGGTCGCGTTCGATGCCATCGGGTCGGCCCGCGCTCGCGGAGACAACGTGGTGATCGTCGACACGGCGGGCCGGCTTCACGCCAAGAAGAACCTGATGGCCGAATTGGGGAAGATCTATCGGGTGGCCTCTGGCGACCGTGATGGGGTCGATGAGGTGCTGTTGGTCCTCGATGCAACCGGCGGGCAGAACGGCGTGACCCAGGTGCGGGAATTCTCTGCCGCTGTCCCTCTCAGCGGCATCGTTCTCACCAAGCTCGACGGGACCGCCAAAGGGGGCATCGTCATCGCCGTCGAGCGGCAACTCGGTGTCCCGATTAAATTCGTCGGGCTGGGTGAGGGGATCGACGATCTCGTGCCTTTCGACCCGGACTCTTTCGTCGCCGATCTCCTGGAGCAGTCGTGAATCGAGAAGAACTGGTCGCTGCCGCCCGTGGTGCGGCCGAGAACGCGTACTCGCCCTACTCACGTTTTCGCGTCGGAGCGGTAGTCGTGGCTCGAGATGGTCAGACCTTCTCCGGCGCCAATATCGAGAACGCTGCCTACCCGACTTCCAATTGCGCCGAGGCCACAGCCATCCACACCGCGGTCGCCGCCGGCGTGCGCAAGATCGACACTCTGGCGGTCGCCTGCATCGATGCCACTGATGTCCTGGGGGCTTATCCGTGCGGACGTTGCCGGCAGATCATGTCCGAGTTCAGTGTGGAGAAGGTCATCGTGGCGGCCGGTGAGGGGTCCGAGATCCGGGAGCACACCCTCGACGAGCTCCTGCCCTTTCGGTTCACCCTCTGAGGTCAGGCCGCCGGCCAGTTCTCGCGATTCTCCTTGCGGACGACGAACCGGAGGCCGGACCAGGTCTCGTCGACGGCCACCACCTTGTTGTCCACCATTCCCGTCGGGAGGAACAGGTCTCGCAAGGCTTGTTCGGTCAGATCGGTGTCCACGCCGGAGCTCTTCTTGGGCCAGAACACCCAGATCGCGCCATCCGACGGCAACGAGGTGATCGCGACCTGGAACCCGCGCTCGGCCTCGTCCGCGCTTTCGGCGAAGACGATGTAGATGTCGGCCGGGAACTCACCCCGGTGGATCTGGACATCGGGGGGCAGGTCGCCCAGGTCGAGGTCGTAGTAGTTGGGCATGTTGAGGATGCCCACCGTGAATCCCTCCTTGATGCCCAGCTTTTGAATGAGCGGTGTGCCGCTGTAGCCGGCCATCAACCGGTCGGGATCATGTCCCGATGCTCCACTCTGCCATCGGCGTGGATTGCGAACCGCCCCTCGCTTCGGGGATGCACAGGGTCCCGGCGTGACCAGGGCCAGCCGCCGAACTGGGTGCGGTGGTAATCGTCGACCGCTTGCCGTAACTCTTCGGCCGAGTTCATCACGAATGGGCCCAGCTGGAAAACCGGGGCGCCGATCGGTTGTCCCTGAAGAAGGAGGAAGGCGGCCGGGTCGCCGTGGTTCTCGATGGTTGTCGCGACGTCGGGTTGAAGCCTGGCTCCGATCTTCTCGCCGAAGCGTGTGGAGCTGATTCGCACGTCGTTGCCCTGGACACAGTGGAGCATTCGATTCACCCCGGTCGGCGCGAGTGGCAGTTGCCAGCGAGCGCCCGGTTCGAGCGTTATGTGCCAGATGGCTAGATGTGAGTCGGCTCTCGATCCCCATGAGTCGGGTGGGGGAGAGGGTGGTCGGTTGGACTCGATGGCGCCGGCCATCACCTCGATCTGGACACCCGGGGAAGGGGAGATCCTGGGGATGTCCTCGCCCCAGAGCATCCCGAAATATGCCGGGACCATCTTCGATTCGGGGGGGAGGTTCAGCCAGATCTGGAACAACTCCATGGGGTTGGGCCCGGCCGGGTCGAGAAGGGGGAACATCTCGGCATGCATGATCCCGCTGCCAGTGGTCAACCATTGCACGTCACCCTGGCCGTATCGGGCGGTGGCGCCGAGGGAATCTGAGTGGTCGACATAGCCACGGCGGACGACGGTCACCGTCTCGAATCCGCGGTGCGGGTGCTGGGGGAAGCCCGGCACCACATCGCCGTGGTACATGCTCCACCCATCCAGGTAGGAGAAGTCGACGCCGATGTCACGTCCGCCCAATGAGGCGGCCGGGCCGAGATCGTCGTTCCCTTCCGGATAGGCATCGAAGTGGTGGACGGTGAAAATGAACGGATCGAGACCGGGCCAGGGGAAGCCCAGTTCGACCAGTTCGATGATGGGTTGCGTCGTGATGGCACTCCTTGCCGGTTGAGGGGATGCCCGGCGAATATTATCGGGGTGGCCGGGTCATCAACCAGTAGGTGGGCCCGCCGGGCATCAATTCGACACCTTGCCGATCGACACGGAAGCCGGCTCGCAGATAGAAAGGGACGGCCTTCTCGTTCGACGTCTCCAGATAGCACGGGACCCGATCCCGGTCGGCGAGGTCGAACGTCGGCTCGAGGAGGGCCGACCCCACGCCGAGACCCTGCGCCTCCGGGCTGACTCCGATCACCTGGAGATACCAGAGCGGTGTATGCGGAAAATGCGAATCGATGGTCGCGCCGAACTTCAGGAGATCGCGGAACGAGCCCGGGGCATGACGCAGCACGGACATGATTGCGGGCAGCGCGCGAAGGTTGCGACCCAGTGACCAGGGGTAGCGCCCAGGCCCCTGCCAAGCGGCGACACCAAGCATGATGGTCCTATCGGTCGCCACCCAACAGTTGCCCTCCGCCTGGCTGTCTCGAACCGGTGCCCGCATGAACCCGCGCAGAGCGTCTCTGCGTGAGTGGGGGTCGGGGAACATGTGCGTGTAGTCGGGCGTGGTCTCGAAGCTTCGGGCGAGAAGGTCGGCCGCCTGATCTATCCCCTGGGTTGGGAGCTTCTCGATTCGGACCGTATCTCGTTGCATCCCCCTGGTGCTACCCGCCGAGGGGTTCGATCAAACCGCCGGGTCGGGCGGGGCGGTGCTAATCGTCAGCCGTTTCCGGCACCTCTTGGAGCAGCCAGGTGTTGCCGTCAGGGTCGGTGATATCTGCGAAGGAGTTGTACCGGGCGCGTTTGGGATCGCGCCCTGACTCCCAACCGTTCGGGCCCATGTGACGAATCTCGCCGACCTCGACCCCACGGCGGATCAGCTGGTCGCGCGCCGCTTCGATGTCGGTGACGACCAGATGCAGCCCGCGCACCGAACCGGGGGCGGTATCGACGATGCCCTTTCCGAACGTGATCGAGCACGCTGAGCCCGGCGGCGTGAATTGCACGACGCGAAACTCATCGTTTGGTTGGTGATCGACATCCAAGACGAACCCCATCTTCTCCTGGTAGAACTGCTTGGAGCGGTCTACGTCAGTGACCGGAAGAAGTATCAGTTCGAGTTTGAGGTCCATGTCTGCCTCCGTGTGGTCGATGCGAGCGAGCATCCCCGGGCGTTCACCGGCTCTCCAGCGCCTCGATCAGCTTGGGGAGGACCTTGTGCACATCGCCGACGACGCCGAGGTCGGCGATCGAGAAGATCGGGGCATCGGCGTCCTTGTTGATCGCGATGATGGTCTTCGAGTCCTTCATTCCCACCAGATGCTGCATCGCGCCTGAGATACCGCAAGCGATATAGACGTCGGGTTTGACCGTCTTCCCTGTCTGGCCCACCTGTTTGGCGTAGGGGACCCATCCGGCGTCGACGATGGCACGGGTGGCCCCAGTCGCTGCCTTGAGCTGCTTGCCCAGCTTCTCCACCAGCTCATAAGCCTCCGGCGATCCGAGGCCTCGTCCTCCGGAGACGATGATCGATGCATCTCCGAGTTGGGGGCCCTCCCTCTCCTCGACGTGAGACTCGACGATCCTCGCGTCTGCGGCGCCCGACGCGGGGAGGTCGAGCTTCTCCACCTCTGGGGATCCGCCCCCGACCGCCTCCGCGACAAACGACTTGGGACGGGCCAGGACGATGTAGGGGCCTTGGGAGGCGCTTGCCGTGGCGGTCTGGGCACCGCCGAGGATTTCGTGGTCGGTCTCGACGCCGCCACCATTCAGCCGCACGTCGCTGGCATTGGAGAGGACGCCCACCCCGAGTTTGGCGGCGAGACGTCCCGCGACATCCCGGTCGTTGTAGGCCTGACCAAGGAGGATCAGGTCCGGAGAGTTGGCCGCCACACGTTCCGCCAGTGCAGCCGCAACCGAGGCTGAGGGCAGGCGATCGCCGCTGTCCAGGTGCAGGACCTTTCCGGCGCCGTGCTCGCCGAGGGTCGAGAAGATCGCGTCTGAGCCGGGGCCGAGGAAGATCGCAGTGACCTCTCCGAGCTGCCTGCCTTTCGCGAGCAATTCCAGGCCCAGCGCGGATGGTTTCTCACCTTCCTGCTCGACGAAGACCCATACCGCGGCCATTCAGATCACCTTCCTCTCGGTGAGAAGGGAGATGATCGCCTGATGCGCCTCGCCATCGTCCTCGATCTTTCGCCCCCCGGTCCGCTCCGGGGCGTCGACGATGGACAGGACCAGCTGCTCCGGGGCACGCTTCGCTCCCAGGTCTCCCATGGAGAGGGTCTCGATCGGCTTCTTCTTGGCGTCCATGATCCCCTTGAAGGTCGGGTAGCGAGGCTCGACCACGCCGGCCGTGACCGACACCACCGCGGGGAGGTCCGCGGTCACGATGTCGTATCCGGCCACCGTCTGGCGGTGAATCGTGACCGAGCCGTCGCTGGTCTCCACCTTGGTGGCGTAGGTGAGGGCCGGCACTCCGAGGATCTCGGCGAGCATCTGGGGTACGACACCGGAGTAGCCATCGGTCGACTCGGTTCCCGCGATCACCAGGTCGAAGTCATGCCTGCCGATCGCAGCTGCCAACACCCGGGCCGTGGTCAGGGCATCCGATCCTCTCAGGGAGCCGTCCTCGATGAGGATCGCCTCGTCCGCTCCCATCGCCAGCGCCTGCCGGATTCCTTGACCGGTGCCAGACGGGCCCATGCTCACGACTGTGACGGTCCCGTCGGTGGCCTGGGCGATCTGTAGGCCCATCTCCACTCCGTAGCGGTCGGTGTCGTCGAGTATCTGCTCCTCGGGGCGAATCAACCAGTTGTTGCCCTCTTCGAGACGATATGGGGTGGCGGGGTCGGGGATCTGTTTGACGCAGACAATGACATTCATTCGCGTACCTTCATCTCCAGTCACTCCTTGCGGTCAGGCGCCGGGCGATGGTAACGAGCACTCACCTCCCCGCTAATTGGGAGCGAGAGTGCCGGACGTGACACCCGCTCGTCCCAATTACGAGGCTTCGATCCGCTCTATGACCAGATTCTGTGGCTCGGGCGAGGTTTCGGAGATCGTCCATGCTGCGGTGAGTGCTTTCTCCTGGGCCTGCCAGCGGGCGACATCGTTGTAGGCGACCCGGGCCAGTGGTTGGCCGGCTTCAACAGGGTCTCCGACCTTGGCCTCGAGGGTGATGCCGACTCCGGGATCGATGATGTCCTCCTGGTGCTCCCTCCCCGCACCAAGCCTCGTGGCTACCACCCCGATCGTCAGGGCGTCACATCGGGTGACGAAGCCTGGCGCAGGCGCGGTGATGACAGCCTCTTCCGAACACTTCGGGAGCTCGCCAGGGTCCTCGATGAACGATGGATCCCCTCCCTGGGCCGCGGTGACGTCGATCAGCTTCTGCAAAGCCTTTCCCGAATCGATGGCGTCCTCGAGGGCGGCCCGTCCCCCGTCGATGCCGGCCAGTTCCATCATGACTTCGCCGAGGGCCATGGTCAGCTGCACGACGTCTGCCGGGCCACGCCCGCGGAGCACCTCGATCGACTCGGCTATCTCGTTGGCGTTCCCCACCTCCCGCCCGAGGGGTTGGTCCATCGCGGTGATCAGCGCGATCGTCCTCACCTCGTGCCTGGAGCCGATGTCCACCATGGTGCGGGCCAGCAAACGCGATCCTTCGAGGTCCTTCATGAAGGCGCCGGTGCCGGTCTTCACGTCGAGGACCAGGCCGTCCAGCCCTTCGGCCAGTTTCTTCGACATGATCGACGAGGAGATGAGGGGCAGTGATGGGACCGTGGCGGTGGCGTCGCGAAGGGCGTAGAGCTTCCGGTCGGCCGGGACCAGGGTCTCGGTTTGCCCGGCAAACACCATGCCGTGCGCAGAGAGCACCTTGCGGAAGCGGTCGGGGTCGAGCCCTGTGGTGAACCCGGGGATCGTCTCCAGCTTGTCGAGCGTCCCTCCGGTATGCCCCAACCCGCGTCCCGACATCATTGGCACCACCACTCCTACCGAGGCGACCAGCGGAGCGAGGGGAATGGAGATCTTGTCACCGACGCCACCGGTCGAGTGCTTGTCGACCTTCGCCGCCCCGGTGTCGCTCAAGTCGAAGACCTCTCCGGAATGGAGCATCGCACTCGTCCAGGCAGCGAGCTCGGCGGCGGTCATGTCGTTGAGATAGATGGCCATCGCCATTGCCGCCATCTGATAGTCCGGGACGACGCCGTCGGTGTACTTCTCGATCAACCACTCGATGGCATCCGGGCTCAGCTCGCGGCCGTCCCTTTTGGACTCGATCAACTCGACTGCGGTGAACGCCATGGTCGGGACGTTATCCGGAACGGCTCAACCAGCGGTAGGACCGCTAGGAGCCAGGCCGCGGAGAGTGGTCAGGATCGCCTGACGGAAGATGTCCTCACCTGTGTCCCCGGACTCGAACAGCCAGCCAGACAGTGGGCGTGGCGCTGCATGGGTGAGCTCGAGGCTCACGGCGCCATGCGCTGCGGTCCAAAGTGTGTATGCGGCGACCAGGGGGCTCTCGGCCTCGATCGTCCCCTCCTCCATGGCCCGTCGCACGGCATCGAAAACCAAGGAAAAGGTCGACTCCAGGACTTCGGATCGGAGTTGCGGTGGCGGATCGAAGCCCACCGCGCGTTCGAACATCAACGAATAGAGGGCGGGGTTTGCCACTGCGAACCGGCGATAGGCGAGCCCGAGCTCCATGATTCGGCGCAAGGCATCCCGGCCGTGCTCGATTGTCGCCAAGGCGAGGGCCAGGCGCTCGAACCCGGCGGTGTAGACCGCGTTGATCAGCCCCACCTTGTCGCCGAAACGTGAATAGACGCACATGGTGGACACGTGTGCTGCCGAGGCGACACGACGCAGGACCAGGGCCTCGGTGCCCTGGTCGGCGAGGAGACGGATCGCCGCTTCGATCAGCTCGGTCCGGACGGTGTCGCGCTCACGTGTCGAGGTTGCCATTTCCAATAACGCACAGTATAACAAGCGTTATAGCGGAGTGAACCAGCGGTGACATCCGAGGAGGGTCATGGGTCGCAGGACGAATCTGGCGCTGGCGGTGCTGCTGGTCACGGCAGTGGTCTCGGGTCTGGCCAGTCAGGCGATTGGGGTGGACTGGCCACTCGACACCGCGGTCATTCACGGTGCGGTTGCCCTTGCCATCTTGCTCCTGTCCCCATGGAAGACGTCGATCGTGTCGCGGGGACTGAAGAAGAAGCGGCCGGGGCGGGTCTTCTCATTGGTCCTTCTCGCAGTTGTCCTGATCACACTCGCCTCGGGTTTGCTGCATGCCCACGGGGCGATCTCGCGCATCGGGCCCTTGACGGTGATGCAGATCCATGTCGGAGGCGCCGTCCTCGCACTCGGTCTAGCCATCGACCATTTCCGGCGTCACCCGGTGACACCCCGACATTTCGATGTCGACCGACGGGCGTTTCTGCGCACCTCGGCGCTGACGGCTGCCGCAGCAGGCATCTGGCTCGCCTGGGAGGGGACCCTGCAGGCGTTGGAGGCGCCGGGGAGCGAGCGTCGGTTCACCGGTATGCACGAGCGAGGGTCACATGACCCTACGGGTTTGCCCACCACCTCCTGGCTCGATGACAGCGTGCCGACGATCGACGCCGATGAGTGGACCGCGCTCGTCGCGGGACGGAGCCTGACACTTGCCGACCTGGAGGCGATGCCTCAAGACACGTTCCCCGCGATCCTCGACTGCACGGGTGGGTGGTATTCGGAGCAGGAGTGGACCGGGGTCAGACTCGATCGATTGATCGATCCTGACGGCCACCGCAGCTTCGTCGCCTGGTCGGCGACCGGGTATGCCCGAAGGTTCCCGATCGCCGACCTGGAGAGCACATGGTTGGTGACACGTCTCGGCGGGGAGCCGCTGAGCCCCGGACACGGTTTCCCGGCCCGGATCGTGGCCCCGGCGAGACGCGGGTTTTGGTGGGTGAAATGGATGACCCGGATCGAGCCCTCAGCAGTGCCGTGGTGGCTTCAGTCGCCGTTCCCGCTCACGTGATCGAAGTCACCCCCGCTCGACGGGGACATTCACCAGCGATCCGTACTCCGTCCAGGACCCGTCGTAGTTCTTGACATCCTCATGGCCGAGGAGCTCGGTCAAGACGAACCAAGTGTGCGAGGAGCGCTCGCCGATGCGGCAATAGGCGATGATCTCGCCGCCGGTGACGCCAGCTCCCTCGTAGAGCTCCTTGAGCTCGTCCACGGACTTGAAGGTGCCGTCCTCATTGGCTGCCTTGCCCCAAGGGATGTTCTTCGCCCCCGGCACGTGACCCGCGACGTACGGCTGCTCCTGTGGGAGATGGTCCGGCGCGATCTTCTCGCCGCTGAACTCCTCGGGTGAGCGAACGTCGACGAGGGTGGCTTGTCCCTGCACGTCGAGCACATGATCCCGGAAGGAGCGGACCTCGGGTCGCTCCGGCCCGGTGATGGAGAACTCGGTGGGTGTGATCTCAGGAGATTCCGACTCGAGGGGCAACGAGTCGATCTGCCACTTCTTGCGCCCGCCGTCGAGCAGCTTGACGTTTTCGAAACCACGGTACTTGAGCAGCCAATAGGCATAGGCGGCAAACCAATTGTTGTTGCCGCCGTAGAGGACCACCGTCGTGTCGGGACCGACCCCGGCCGCGGACAACAGCTTGCTGAAGCCCTCCTGGTCGAGATAGTCACGCCGCGTTGGATGGTGGAGGTCGTCGGACCAGCTCCAGGCGATGGCACCGGGGATGTGGTCCTTGTCGTAGACGGTTGCGTCCTCGTCCACCTCGATGACCCGGATGTTCGGGTCGCTCAGATTGGCCTTGAGCCAGTCGGTGGTGACGAGGGCGTCGGGATTTGCGTAGGTCATGTGCTCTTTAGCTCCTGGTGAGATGTGATGAATGGAAACGACGCCATGAGGGTCTCGCTCTCGGGTGTTGGCGTCGTTAGGAGCGCTGACGATGTGTCAGGTCGGCGCTCGGGCATGCCACCCGAGAGCTGTCACAAAGACACATGCACATCGTCATACGAGACACATCGGAACGTTATGCACCGGTGCTGGTGAAGTCAATGTGGTCAGACGCCGCCACCGATGATCAAGGCCACGATCATCGAGAGAAACCCGGCGACCAAAGTCAGCTGCATCCTGTCCATTCGACCCGACAGATGTCGGACCTCGTCCCTGAGCCCACCGATCTCACTGCGGAACTCGTCCCTGAGAGTTCCGATCTCAGTGCGGAACTCTTCCTTGGTCACCAGCTCGGGCGAGGTCATGTGCTCACGATGCCGCAACCGCTGGGAGGAGTCAATGGTCTCCCTCTGGGGCCAGCCCTTCGAATTCACCAAGCCCCAACGCGAGATTGACGTTCTGGATCGCCTGCACCGCCGCGCCTTTCAGCAAGTTGTCCTCGGTGGCGATCACGACGCCGTTCTTCCCGTCGGCACTGGTTTCGAAGCCACCAACGATCACGCCCGGATAGTTGGCCCCATCTCTCAATTCCGGGATCGATTCCCGGATCTCGATCAAACGCTCCCCGCCGTACTGCTCCTCGAAGCGCGTCCCGATTTCGGCCGGGGTCATTGCCCGACCCAACGGGATGTGGGCGGTGACGAGGAGACCCCGGAAAGCCGGGTGGACGTGGGGGATGAACCGCACAGGAATTCCGAGATGGTGGACTGTCTCCCGCTCGTGGTTGTGCCCCACCAGCTTGTACGGCATCAGGTTGTCCCGGAGACGGTCGGGGTCGTTGCGCGGGCCGGGTGTGGTTCCCGCTCCGGAGTATCCGGAGACGCCGAAGACGGCCGGAACACCTGAGACGGCGTCGAGCAAGGGAGCGAGTGCGATCTGAGTGGCGGTGGCGTAGCACCCTGGGTTGGCGATCCGTTGGGCGCCGCCGAGCTTCTCCCGGAACAGCTCGGGCAGCCCGTAGGCCCAGGTGTCATCGAAGCGGTGATCGGCGGAGATATCGACGATGACGGTCCCTTCTTGGATCACATCCACATAGGGATCGCCGGCGCCATCGGGAAGGGCCAGGATCACGACATCCACGTCGCGGCCAGCCAGATTCTCGGGGGCGATCGACTCGTAATCGACATCATCCAGCCCGGGCACTGGCTCACCGGCGAGCTCGCGGGACCCGGCAAAGAGGAGCTCGAGTGAGGGGTGATCTCGGAT
>JALDXP010000024.1:0-18128 GCA_032154885.1 Actinomycetota bacterium | reverse complement strand
CTCGGTTGGACAACACGCAAGCCGAGGCCATCGCCCTCGATCTTGACCGGAGGAGGAGACATGGCCCTGCCCCTGCCCTTCGCTCTGTCGGGTTGGGTGATCACGACAGCGACGTCGTGGTCGATAGCCAGCGATCTCAGGGTGGGCAGCGCCGCTTCCGGGGTCCCCAGGAAAGCGACCCGGCTCACTCGAAGGTGGCCAGCCCCAGGGCCTCATCCCGCAGGTCACGGAGGGCCTTCTTGCGAATCGGCCTTTCCAGCCGGTCGATGAGCAGCTTCTGGTCGAGATGATCGATCTCGTGTTGCAGGACACGTCCGAGAAGCCCATCGCCGGCGTATTCGACCTCATTCCCTTCCAGGTCCAGAGCACGAGCACGGGCGAAGCCGGGGCGAATGATCTCCCACCAGTGGCCCGGCACCGAAAGGCACCCTTCCTCGTAGGCCCACTCGCCACTGACCTCGACGATCTCGGGGTTGATCATCACTCTCGGCCCTAGATCATCCTGAGCGTCGAAGACAGCGATTCGCCTCGGAACTCCGATCTGGTTGGCGGCAAGCCCGACACCGGGCGCTTCGTACATCGTCTCGATCATGTCCTGGACCAATGCCCTCACCGAATCGTCGATCTCGACCACCGGCTTGGTCTCGAGACGCAACACCGGGTCGCCAAAGGTGCGGATCGGGTAGACGGCCATGATGGCGTGTGACTCTAAATCCCCTCGTGGGGCGTCACAGGTCGATCGGGTCGGCGTCGATTCGAACTGTGGCCCCGGCCTCACGCCATCTCTGGACCAGCGGGCGTAACCGTGGCTTCAAGGCGCCGAGGGATCCCTGAAGGAGCCATCTCGAGCCCTGGGCGGCCGGAGCAGGGCCGAGAACCGTCGGCGGCTCCAACGACCTCAGATCCGAATCGAACCGGGACGGTCCTTCCTCACCGCGGACCTCGATCGCCAGCATTTCGGTTGCAGGGGGAAGCCCGAGCCGGGCCCGCTCCACCAGCAATCGCTCCAGATACGGGACTGCGTCTCCCCGTTTCAACGCCGTCACCAGCGGCGCCTCGGGCAGCGAGGTCTGCGCCATCATTCGCCTCCCAGGGCCGGTTTCGATGGCATTGGCTAGCCGCGCCAGGATCCGTAGGGCCTCTTCGGAGGTTCGATAGTTGTGACCGAGCATGAGACCATCGACGTCGACAGCCACCGCGAGTGGGACCGCCACCAGCGTGGGCAGATCACGCTCGGTGCCGACCGTCACTGGGAGATCGGCCGGGTGGATGCCGGCCACATCACCGCCGAGTCGTCGGTTGATCTCCTTCACCAACCGTTCCGGCTCGGATCCCATTTCTTCGAACCCTGTACCCCCACAGTGGTGACAGGAGCCGGTTGCCAGCCCACAGCGCCGGCAAGTGGCCTCCCGCCCCAACCGCGAACCACACGACTCACACACCCGAACCCGGCGACAGGAGACACAGCGCATGGATGAGTCAGCGGTCCGGCGATGGGTGAAGACGAAGGTTCTCCTGTGCCCGGCAATGGTCGCCCGAATGGCTGCCACGGTCCTCTCGGCGAGTGTGCCGGAACCGGGGGCGTCGTCGCGCCGGTCGACGACCTCGACGAGCGGCCAGGATCGTTTCGAGGGGCGAATGACCTCCGGTCCCGAGGCAAGAACCTCGAGCGACGGAGTGGGGCCGATGAAGGCCACAGAGAAACCCTCGACCCGGGCGCGGGTCAACACGACGTCCCTCACGTGCAGGGTGGGCGTCTGCCGATCCTTCATGGCGCGTCTTCCTTCTTCGAGGACGACGGCGAGGGCAAGCGACGGGATGCGCCACACGGCGACGCGGGGAGTGCCGATGATGAGCCTCCCCGGCCCCTGTGCGTCGGTCCACGCGTTGGTGAGATCCCGAGCCACCTCCCCTGAGGCCTCCGTGACGTCAAACCCGCGGTCTCGGGCATCGTTGCCGATCGTGCGGGCCTCCGCCTCGGTTGCCACGATGACCAGCACCGATTTCTCCGCCTCCAGGATTGGGAGCACCGTGTCGATCCAGTCGAGGCTCTGCCACCGCCCGATCACCGCAGTGGCCGGACGACGGCGGCCAGCCGCGATCTCGCGAGTGACTGCCAGCAGTGGGTGTGCCCCAACCGGATGGCTCACATGGGCCGCCGTCTTCTCCGGTGCCGGCATCGTGGGCAGGTTCGGAGGCGCCGAGCGCTCGAGCAGCACTGAGAGGGGGGCTACGTAATGGGTCGCCGCCCATTGGATCGTCTTGAGGAGCCCGGGGTCGAATACCGGCATCTCACTGGAGAGCGCGGCTATCTGCTTGAGCGGTCCTTCTCGTTCGCCGCCCAACTCCACGACGAAGCCCCGTGTCTTCCGGCCGGAGAGAGGAATCCTGACGATGGAGCCAATCTGCACCAAGTCCCGAAGCTGCTCAGGAATGTCGTACCAGAAACCGTTGTCGACCGCGAACGTGGGGACGCTGGGGACAACTCGAGCCGTCTGTCGACTCAGAGACCGGCCGCCCCTCTGAGGGCGTCGACCATGTCGAGACGCTCCCAGCTGAACTCGGGACGACCGAAATGCCCGTAGGCGGCGGTCCCGGCAAAGATCGGATTCCTCAACTCGAGATGCTCGATGATCGCCGCGGGTCTGAAGTCGAACACCTCTTTCACAACGTTCTCGATCTTCTCAGGCGGGATCTGCTCAGTGCCAAATGTCTCGACATGGATGGAGAAGGGCTCCGCCTGGCCGATGGCGTACGAGAGCTGTATCTCGGCCTTCCGGGCGACGCCGGAGGCGACGATGTTCTTCGCCGCCCAGCGGGCTCCGTAGGCAGCCGAGCGGTCGACTTTGGTGGCGTCCTTCCCGGAGAAGGCGCCTCCCCCGTGACGGGCGTACCCGCCATAGGTGTCGACGATGATCTTGCGGCCGGTGAGACCAGTGTCCGCCACTGGCCCCCCTACCTCGAATCGCCCTGACGGGTTGAAGATGAATCCGATGTGCGGGTCGAGCATGTCCTCGGGGATCACCGCAGCCACCACGGCGTCGAAGACCTCCTGTCTCATCTCTCCCTGGTCCTTGTCCTTGGCATGGTGAGCGGAGATGAGCACCTTTTCAACCGCCACGGGGCGGTCACCCTCGTAGCGGACCATCACCTGTGTCTTGCCGTCGGGGCGGAGGTACTCCAGCTTGCCCGTCTTGCGCACCTCCGTGAGTCGCTCGGCCATCCGGTGAGCCAGCTGAATGGGCAAGGGCATCAACTCGGCGGTCTCGTCGACGGCAAATCCGAACATCAGCCCTTGGTCACCGGCGCCGAGCTCGCGGTCGACACCGTCAGAGATATCCGGGCTCTGTTGCTGAACACGATCCTGGATCTCGAGTTGGCCGGCGGCAAAGCCAGGGTCGAAGCCGTCGTAACCGATCCGCATGACGGTGTCATCGACGATGGCGGCGACATCAGGCTCGGCTCCCTTGCTGATCTCCCCGCCGACAACGGCCAGGCGGGTGGTGACGAAGACCTCGCACGCAACCCGTGCCATCTTGTCGTTGGCCAGGGCTGCGTCGAGCACCGAGTCCGAGATGGCATCGGCCACCTTGTCCGGATGGCCCTCTGTGACCGACTCTGAGGTGAAATACCAGCTTCTCATGCCGGGGCGAGATTAACCCTGTTCCCCGCTGGCGGCGGCCACCCGGTCGAGGAGCCGCTCGGCCACTTCGGATTTGGGGAGGAGGGGCAACTCTTCGGTGTCACCGGCCCGGTCGATAAGGACCACACGGTTGGTATCTGTCCCGAAGCCCGACCCAGGCTCAGTCACGTCGTTGTAGACCAGTAGGTCGACATCCTTCTTGCGAGCTTTCTCGATAGCCCGTTCGACTCCGCCCGTCTCGGCGGCGAACCCGACTATGAACGGCCGGGGATGACGCTGCACCACCGATGACAGGATGTCCGGAGTCTCGGTGAGCTCGATCGAAGGAAGGCCGTCGGCCCTGGGAATTTTGGATTCCGCGGCAGACATCGGCCGGAAGTCGGCGACCGCTGCCGCCATGATGGCCACTTGTGGCTCCACTCCGGCGACTGCCGCCAGCATCTCCTCGGCGGTCTCCACACGGATCAGCTTCGCCGCCGGATGCGTGGGGAGGTCGGCTGTGGTCACCAAAGTCACGTCGTACCCGCGACGAATCGCAGCGTCGGCGATGGCGTGACCCATCTTCCCGGAGGAGCGATTGCCGAGATAACGCACCGGGTCTACCGGTTCGCGGGTTCCTCCCGCCGTCACCAGGAGCTGCTGACCCTTGCCTTCACCGCCCAGGATGTCTCCGGCGGCGGCGATGATCTCCTCGGGCTCGGCGACGCGGCCGATCCCGGTATCTCCTCCGGCGAGCGGGCCGATCTCCGGACCGATGATGTGGTAGCCGAAACCCTGCAACGTTTCCAGGTTTCTCTGGGTCGCAGGGTGCTCCCACATCTCGGTGTGCATCGCCGGCGCCAGCAACACGGGGACGGTCGTGGCGATGATGGTGGCACTCACGAGGTCCTCGGAGATGCCATTGGCCACCCGGCCGATAGTGGCCCCGGTGGCCGGGGCGACGATCACGAGATCCGCCCATCGGGCCAACTCGGTGTGGGGCGAGACCAGGTCGGCGGCAAAGAGCGCCGTGAAGGGATGTTCGCCGGTGATGGCGGCAAAGGTCTGGGCGCCGACGAACTCGAGAGCTGACTCGGTCATCTCGACTCGCACGGTGGCGCCGGCCTCTACGAGACGCCGAGCGAGGTAGGCAGATTTGTAGGCGGCCACGCCGCCCGTGACGCAGAGAAGGACGCGGCGGCCCTGCAGCATCACTCTTCTACGGTGTCGACCGAGACCTTGCCTTCCGCGATCTCCTCCATGGCGATCGTCAACGGCTTGCGGGACAACGAGTGGACCTGGGGCGGGACGAACTCACCGTAACCGACGCCGAGCTGGTGGAAATAGCCGTTGATTTGGCGGGCCCGGCGGGCCGAGACGACGACCGTCGCGAAACGGTTGCCGATCTGGTCGATGACCTGTTCGATCTTCATGGGATCCTTTACGGGAAGGGGGATCCGTACAGAGTACCCGATCATCGGGCGGTAATCAGCGCCTCCAGCTCCGATATGGCCGAATCGAGGTTGTCGTTGACGACGATGTGGTCGAAGAGCTCGGGCGCCTCGGCCATCTCTGATTTCGCGATCTCGAGCCGATCCTCGATGTCCTCGTCGGAGGTGTCGCCCCGACGGCGCAACCGCTTTTCCAACTCCTCGAGGCTTGGCGGAGCTACGAAATACATGATCGCTTCGGGCTTGCGCTCACGCACCTGGCGGGCCCCTTGGATCTCGATCTCGAGGAGGATGTCGCGTTGGTCGGCCAGGGTCTCCTCGATCAGAGCCTGAGGCGTGCCGTAGTACCGATTGTTGTAGATGGCCCACTCGAGAAGCTCGTCGCCCTCGATCATCTTCTCGAAATCTCGTCGCGAGATGAAGTTGTAGTGGACACCGTGCCGCTCGCCGGGGCGGGGCAGCCTGGTGGTGGCGGAAACGGAGAACTCGATACCGAGACGCTCGATGAGCTCACGAACGATGCTCGACTTTCCTGAGCCCGATGGCCCGGAAATGACGAGGAGCCGGGCAGCAGCGGCCACTTCAGGAGAACTCGGCTAGGAGAGCCTCTTTCTGCTTGTCTCCCAGACCCCTGATCCTGCGGTTTTCGGCAATGCCCACCGATTCCATCAGACGCTTCGCCTTGATCTTCCCCGTGCCCGGCATCGCCGCGAGGACCCGATCAACCTTGAGGCCGGCTAGGAGCTCATCACTTTCGGCCTTCTCGAACAGCTCGGAGAGGCGTAGTGACCCGGTCTTCAACAACTCCTTGGCCTCGGCGCGCACTCTTCTCGCCTCCGCTGCCTTGGCCAGCGCTGCTGCTCTTTGCTCATCGGTCAATTGGGGTGGTTGCGCCATATCCTCATCTCGTTCGACGAACCGTGACCCTAGCCAGCGTGGCTCGCGCCGGTCGTCGAAACCGCAGCCTCGATCTCCTGCAGTATCGACAACGCGGCCGCCGCCGGGTCGGCTGCCGCAGTGATCGGTCGACCTACAACCAGCAGGTCGGCCCCCGCCTCGATCGCCTCCCCGGGCGTAGCCACTCTCTTCTGATCGGCACTCTGTGACCCGGCCGGTCTGATGCCAGGCGTGGCGACGAGGAGACCGAGATCGAGCGCCTTCACCGACGCCGACTCGGGCACGGCGCACACCACCCCTTCGGCGCCGCCCCTGGCGGCCAACCGGGACAGAGCGGTGACGTTTTCAGCAGGACTCCGGCTGAGCCCAATCGCTTCCAGTCTCGCCTCGTCCAGAGAGGTGAGGACCGTGACAGCTAGGACCCCGGCATGGCCCTCGGAGCTGGTCGCGAGGGCTTCCACAGCTGTCCGGATCATCTCCTCGCCTCCTGAGGCGTGGACCGTCACCCAGCGCGCCCCGATAGAGCCCAGCCGTCCTGCTGCTCCAGCCACCGTGTTTGGGATGTCATGGAGCTTCGCGTCGACGAAGACCGGGGCACCAAGGTCAGCAACCCGTGACACGATCGCAGGGCCCTCCCCCATGAGCAGCTCGAGCCCGACCTTGAAGCCGTCTACGTGTGGGTTGACGGCGCTGGCAAGCCGGAGCGCCTCCTCACCGGTGGGCACGTCGAGGGCGACTACGAGGAGACTCACCAGGGCACCACTGCTCCTACGAGGTCCGGCACCGTGAGGTCACGCCGTTCCAGATCGCGACTCAGCTCACGCTGGATGCGGGCTCCGGCGCGTGGCTCGGCGAGATGTGCGGTGCCGATCGCAACTGCCGATGCACCTGCAAGCAGATACTCCACGACGTCCCTTCCGGTCATGACACCTCCACACCCGACAATGGGGGCTCCGGGCAGGGCCCGCGTTACCTCGTAGACACAGCGCAAAGAGATGGCCTTGAGACCAGGACCGCTGTAGCCGCCGACTCCGCCACTCAGCAGTGGGCGGCCGTTGACCGGGTCGATGCCGAAGCCGAGAATCGTGTTGGTCAGGGTGAGGAAGGTGGCGCCGGCCGCCAGACAGGCGGCGGCTACGGCCACGATGTCATCGGTGTTGGGTGAGAGCTTGGCGCCCACTGGCACCTCAGATGTCGCGGCCACCGCCGTGACCACTTCGGCCGACCGCGACGCATCGAGCGAGAACATGCGCCCATCTTCGAGATTGGGACACGAGAGATTGACCTCGATGACTGGCACACCCGCCGAGACGAGGCCTTTGGCCACTATGGCGAATTCGTCGGGTGTCTCTCCAACCGCCGACCCCCATACCGGCACCCCGAGATCGGTGAGGAGCGGTGTCATTGTCTCCACCCAGGCTTCGATGCCCGGGTTTTGGATGCCGATCCCGTTGAGCATCCCGGGGCCGGCCGGGGCCAGACGTGGAGCCGGCCGGCCCGGCCACTCCACCGGGGCGACCGACTTGGCTACGGCTGCCCCGTAGGGCGAGACATCGGCCACCTCAGCCCATTCCCACACCGACCCGACGGTGCCCGACGCGGCGATTAGGGGGCTTCGCATCTCGATCGGGCCCAGGTGTGTCGTCAGACGGTCTGGTGCCATTCCTGGAGGCTCCTCGGTCGCTGGATGGCGCCTGGCCCAGCGCGGAGACTGCGGGCCACCGCCAGCCCACCCTGGATCGTGGTCACGCAGGGAATCGAGTGGGTTCGGGCAGCAATCCGGATCGTCCTGCCGTCCGATCGCGCCTTGCCGCCGCGAGGTGTGTTGATGACGAGTTGCACCTCGCCATCCTCGAGACGTTGCCCGATGTCCCTCGGCCCCTCGCCTACCTTGTGAACCGGCTCGGCGTCGATTGCGTGATGCTTCAAGTACCTGGCCGTGCCGTGGGTCGCGACCAGGTCGAAGCCCAGCATTGTGAAAGCCTGGGCCACGGCCAGACCCATCGCCTTGTCCCTGTCGGCGAAGGACAGGAACACCCGCCCGCGTGTCGGCAGGATGTGACCGGCGGCGAGCAGGGCCTTGGCAAAGGCAACTCCGACGTCGGGGCCGATCCCCATCACCTCGCCAGTGGCGCGCATCTCCGGGCCGAGCACCGAATCCTCCTCGGGGAATCTGTCCCAAGGGAGGACGGCGTTCTTCACTGCGACGAAGTCGGGGCGTTGGGTCGAGGTCGGTAGCACACCCTCACGGCGAAGCTCTTCGAGGGAGCTGCCCATCATCACCCTGGCGGCGATTCGGGCGAGAGGCACGGCAGTGGCTTTGCTGATGAACGGGACCGTCCTGCTCCCCCGAGGGTTGGCCTCCAGGACGTAGACGTCGTCTCCCTTGACCGCGAACTGCAGATTTATCAAGCCCCGCACCCCGAGCGCGGCGGCCAGCTCGGATGTCGCCCTGAGAATCTCTTTGTGGGCCTCGTCCGAGATCGTGGGCGGCGGGGTGACACAGTCGGAGTCACCGGAATGGACGCCCGCCTCCTCGACGTGCTCCATGACACCGCCGAGGAGCAGCTCGGAGCCGTCGTAGACCGCGTCGACGTCGATCTCCACCGCGGCCTCGAGGAAACGGTCGATGAGGATTGGTGCCCCGGTCAGCTCCGGGTCGGCCTCTCCGTACATCTCTCGCACGTAGTCGGCCAGCTCTTCGACGCTGTACACCACACGCATCTTCCGGCCACCGAGGACAAAGGACGGCCTGACCATGACCGGCAGACCAACCTGGTCGACCACGTCTTCGGCTTCACGCGCCGATGAGGCCGAGCCAGCGGGAGGCTGACGTAGACCCAGGCCCTTGCATAGCTCTGCGAACTGCTCACGATCCTCCGCCAGATCGATCGACGCCGGGGAAGTGCCGGCGATGGGGACGCCGGCATCATGAAGCGCCCTAGCCAGGTTGAGCGGGGTCTGGCCCCCGAGCTGGACGATGACTGCCTCGGGTCGCTCGGCCTCGATGACCGACAACACGTCCTCGACGGTCAGTGGCTCGAAATAGAGCCGGTTAGACGTGTCGTAGTCCGTGGAGACCGTCTCGGGGTTGCAGTTGATCATCACGGTCTCGTATCCCGCATCGCGCAGGGCGAATGCCGCGTGGACGCAGCAGTAGTCGAATTCGATGCCCTGGCCGATCCGGTTGGGACCGGAGCCGAGTACCACAACCCGGGGCCGTTCGGCCGGGGGCACCTCCGATTCATCCTCGAAGGTCCCGTACATGTACGGGGTGTGGGCTTCGAACTCGGCGGCGCAGGTGTCCACGGTCTTGTAGGTTCGATTGATACCAAGACGAGCGCGGGCCTCCCGCACCTCGATTTCGGTCTCGCCCCAGAGATGGGCGAGCTGGCGATCGGAGAAGCCGTACCTCTTCGCCTCTTGCAGCAGGTCTCGATTCCCGGGTCCTGCTGCTTCGATCTCCGATCGCAATTCGACGATCTCGGCGACCTGGTCGACGAACCACGGGTCGATGGTGCTGAGCCGTGATACTTCGTCGACCCCCCACCCTCGTCGCAGCCCCTCGCCGACGGCGAAGACCCGATTCGGCGTCGGGGTGGCTATCGCCTGGCTCAACTCCTCGTCGCCCATGTCGCGCAGCGTGTGCTCCCCGGCATCGCCGTTCAGGCCGTCACGGCCGTTCTCCATGCTTCTGAGCGCCTTCTGGAGCGCCTCGGGGAAGGTGCGGCCGATCGACATCGCTTCACCGACGCTCCGCATCGATGTGCCGAGCCGGTTCGAAGCGGATGGGAACTTGGCGAAGTCGAAACGCGGCACCTTGACCACGACGTAGTCCAGTGCCGGCTCGAACGAAGCAGGCGTCGCCCCGGTGATGTCGTTGGCGATCTCGTCCAGGGTGTAACCCACGGCCAGAAGAGCAGCGATCTTGGCGATGGGGAATCCGGTCGCCTTGCTGGCCAGTGCCGACGAACGGCTCACTCTCGGGTTCATCTCGATCACGAGACGGCGTCCCGTGGCGGGGTCGACGGCGAACTGGACGTTGGAGCCGCCGGTCTCGACACCGATCGCCCGGAGAACAGCAATCCCGTCGTCCCGCATCTCCTGGTACTCACGGTCGGAGAGGGTCTGGATCGGGGCCACCGTGATCGAATCCCCCGTGTGCACCCCCATCGGGTCGAGGTTCTCGATCGAGCAAACAATCACAGCGTTGTCCTTGTGGTCACGCATGATCTCGAGCTCGAACTCCTTCCACCCCTCTACCGATTCCTCGACGAGGATCTCCGATACCGGAGATGTGGACAGACCGTGGCGTGCCACTTCGATGAATTCCTCGTCGTCGGCGGCAATGCCCGTTCCCCCGCCGCCGAGGATGAACGACGGGCGGACCATGATCGGAAAACCGATCTCATGGGCGATCTTCACGGCCTCGGTCATGGAGCGGGCATACCCGGCCCGTGGCACCTCGAGACCCACCTTCTCCATCGTCTCCTTGAAAAGACCGCGATCCTCGGCCCGCTCGATCGCTTCCAGACCGGCTCCGATCATCTCGACTCCGAGGCGTTCGAGGATCCCCCTGCGGGCGAGCTCGGCGGCGACGTTGAGGGCGGTCTGGCCGCCGAGGGTGGGTAGGAGAGCGTCGGGCTGCTCTCTGGCGATGATCTCCGCCACCACCTCGGGCGTGATCGGCTCGATGTATGTCGCATCGGCGAACTCGGGGTCGGTCATGATCGTGGCGGGGTTGGAATTGACCAGGATCACCCGGTATCCCTCGGCACGGAGCACCTTGGCCGCCTGGGTGCCCGAATAGTCGAACTCACAGCCCTGGCCGATGACGATCGGCCCCGATCCGATGAGAAGGATCGATCTCAGGTCACGTCTCGCCGGCATCAGCCGCTCTCCCCTCGATCAGCCTCGTGAATTGGTCGAAGAGTCCTCGGGCGTCGCGTGGCCCGGGAGCAGATTCGGGGTGATATTGGACCGAGAACGCAGGCACATCCACCAGTCGCATCCCCTCGAGTGTCCCGTCGTTCAGGTTCTGATGGGTGGGGATCAAAGGGCCGAATCTGCTCTCGACCACCTCGGGAAGCAAGTCCGGGCCGGCCAGGCCCGACCTCTCCGGCGCCGGCCGACCCTCCAGCGACCACAGGTCAACCGCAAACCCGTGATTCTGGGCGGTGATCTCCACCCTTCCGTCCTCGAGACGGCGTACGGGATGATTGCCCCCGTGATGCCCGAAGGGGAGCTTGTACGTGGCGGCGCCGGTGGCGAGGCCGAGCACTTGATGACCAAGGCAGATCCCGAAGAGGGGGACCCTCCCCAGCAGCCCGCGCAGCGTCTCGGTCGCGGTCACCAAGGGCTCTGGATCGCCCGGCCCGTTGGAGACGAAAACCCCATCGGGCTCCAGAGCGAGTATTTGATCCACTCCGGTACCTGCCGGCACCACGTCGACCTCGAACCCGCGTTCGGTGAGGTTGGCAAGGATGTCGCGTTTCATCCCGAGGTCGATCGCCACGACCCGGCCCCTGCGTGTGCCGGTTGCGTCGAGGGTGTAAGCCTGTTCGGTAGTGACCAATGACGCCAGGTCCTGGCCGACCATTGAGGGTGCCGAAGCCGCCATCTCGAGCAACTCAGGCTGATCGACCCCGACACCGACCGCCACGGGCATGGCGCCCCGGTCGCGGATATGTCGGGTCAGCCGTCGGGTGTCGACATCGGCGATTGCCACGACTCCGTGGGACCGCAGGTAATCACCCAGGGCGCCCTGCGACCTCCAATTGGAGTCGCGTCTCGACATGCTGCGAACCACCAGGCCAGACACGGCCGGGCGGGACGACTGGTCGTCACCGTCGTACACGCCGTAGTTGCCGATGTGGGACGAGGTCATCACCACCACCTGCCCGGCATAGGACGGATCTGTGAGGATCTCCTGGTAGCCGGTCATCGAGGTGTTGAACACCGCCTCGCCGGTGGTGACACCGACGGCGCCAACGGAACGGCCTCGGAAGACCTCACCGTCCGCGGTGCACAGAAGGGCTGGCTCGACGGTTGTCATATGAGCCCCCCTTCGTACGAGATTCGGCCTTCGTGGATCGTTGCCATCACCCTGCCAGTCAACTCCATCCCGGCAAATGGGCTGTTCTGGGACTTGGAGGCGAAGGACCCCGGAATCCACCGACGAGCCGGATCGAAGAGGACGACATTGGCTGGTGCCCCGGGTTCCAAATCTCGACCGTGCCGATCCAACCCGGCGATCCTGGCCGGGGCAACACTCATGCGATCGAAGAAGATCCTCTGGTCGTCGCCGACCGCGAACGAGGCCGCCGCTGCCGCCGCCGTCTCCAGCCCGATGACACCCCGCGGCGCCTCCTCGAAGGGCACCGCTTTCTCTGAAGGTGCGTGCGGGGCGTGATCGGTGGCTATGGCATCGATGACGCCATCCCGGACTGCCGATCGCAATGCAGCCTGGTCTTCGGCGCCGCGCAAAGGGGGGTACATCTTCAGATTCGGGTCGAGGCCCTCGAGGGCAGAATCATCCAGAGCCAGGTGATGAGGTGTCACCTCCGACGTAACAGACAAACCCGCCGTCCTGGCCTCCCTGATCAGCTCCACCGAGCGGGCGGTCGACACGTGCTGGATGTGCAGGGAGGCTCCCGTCTCGGCCGCGATCGCAATGTCCCTAGCGACTATCACGTCCTCGGCGACACCGGGCAGGCCGGCGATCCCCAGCCGAGTCGAGACCGTCCCCTCGTGCATATGGCCCTTTCCTGCGATCGAGCGGTCTTCGGCATGCTCGGCCACCAGGGCACCGGGCAGGTCGCGCAGATAGGCCATGATTCTTCGCAGCAACCCGGCTTCGGGGACTGCATCGCCATCATCGCTGAAGACCCTCACTCCTGCCTCATACATGGCGCCGAATCCCGCCATCTCCTTGCCGGCTCGGCCATCGGTCAACGTTCCTGCAACCACGATGTCGATGGTGTCGACGGCGCGGGCTCGTTCGAGAGCAGCGACGGCCGATGACCCTCCGTCCACCGGCGGCAAAGTGTTGGGCATGGCCACCATCGCCGTGAAACCACCCGCAGCTGCCGCGCGAGAGCCGGAACCCACATCCTCCTTCCAGGTCTGGCCAGGGTCTCGGAGATGGACATGCAGATCCACCAGGCCGGGGCCGAGCCAGGCACCGTTGGCCTCGATCACCCTGGCCCCGTTCGCCACCGGTTCGGTCCCGACCGACGTGATCGTGTTCGCATCGATCACGACGGTGGACTGCTCGATCCCATTCGCCCGAAGCACTTTGGCATTGCGGATCACGATCATCTCTCACCACCGAGGGCCTCGGTGATAACAGCCATGCGCATCGGCACACCGTTGGCAACTTGCTCGAGGATGAGGGATCGCTCCCCATCGGCCACAGCATCGTCGATTTCGACCCCGCGGTTGATCGGCCCCGGGTGCATGACGACTGAGGCGGGCTTGAGCATCGACAACCGCTCCGCATTCATCCCGTAGCGCCGGGCATAACTCTGATCCGCAGGAATCGCCTCGGAGGCGCCACGCTCGTTCTGTATGCGGAGCAGATACACCACATCGACGTCACCAAGCTCCTCGTCGAGCTCAGTGCTGACCCTGACGCCCCAGGGATTGTGGTCCGGGAGAAACGGCGTTGGCCCCACCAGGGTCAGCTCCACACCCAGCGTCGGGAAGGCCTCGAGATGCCCGCGGGCGACCCGGCTATTCCTGATGTCTCCGACGATGGCCATGCGCAGGCCGTCGAGATGACCGAACTCCTGGCGCAACGTCATGGCGTCGATGAGGGTCTGTGTGGGGTGCTCTCTCCTCCCGACGCCGGCGTTGATGACAGGACGCCCGGACCACTCGGCTGCCAGGTCCACCGCGTCGGCCAGCCAGTGGCGAATGACGAACAGGTCGGTACCGATCGCCGTGAGGGTCAGGATCGTGTCTTTGAACGACTCGCCCTTGGTGGTCGAGGACAGATCGGGGCTGAGGTTCATCACCTGAGCACCCAATCGGTGTGCCGCCCTTTCGAAGGAAAGCCTCGTCCGGGTAGATGATTCGAAGAAGGCATTTGTCACCGTGGCCCCAGCGAGGTCGCTCGACATCGGGCTGTCGACATAGCTCTGGGCTCGGTCGAGGAGGCCTTCCAGACGATCCCGGCTCAATCCCCTCAGGCTGACCAGGCCGTGCTGCGATCGGGTGCTCATGCCGCTCCGTTCCTCTCCACCCACACGCCCTCGTCCTTGTCGACCGGTGGAATGCGCACACGCACGACTTCATCGTGGCTGGTGGGGAGGTTCTTGCCGACGTAGTCGGCTCTGATCGGGAGCTGGCGATGGCCTCGGTCGACCAGGACCGCCAGCTCGGTCTGCCGTGCCCGTCCGAGGTCGGAGAGGGCGTCGAGAGCAGCGCGCACGGTTCGGCCGGTGTAGAGGACGTCGTCGACCACCACCACGCTGCGGTCAGAGATGTCCGCCGGAATCTCGGTCACAGCTGCCCCATGGTTCGGGCGCAGGGCCCGGTCGTCGCGGTAATCGGCGATGTCGAGCTCGCCGACCGGGACTTCCACGCCTTCGAACTCGGCTATGAGCTCACCGAGCAGACGGGCCAGGTGGACCCCGCGGGTGTGGATGCCGACGATTACCACAGATTCCGCGCCGCGGTGACGCTCGAGGATCTCATGGGCGATGCGGCGAACGGCACGCTGGATGTCCTGGCCGTTCATCACCTGGGGCATCGGCTCGACGCCGATGGGACGCTGCCCATCTCACTCCTTCCCGGCCTCACCGGACCGTGTTTTAAAGGCAAGCCAGACTGTAGCTGCAGTGGTGACGCCCTCCCAACCGCTTCTTGCCTCGTAGGGAGAGGAAGGCCCGAAAGGCCGGAGGGGGTCTTGTGGCTTCCCACCTCCCCGCCCACGGCGGTACTCCCTCGTTCGAGGGGAGAAACGATCAGGTCCGGGGCGCCCGCGCCAATGCGGCGAGTACCCCATTCACGAATGCGCCGGATCGCTCGGTGGAGTAGGTCTTGGCCAGCCGGACCGCCTCCGACACGACCACTGCAGTTGGTGTCTCCGGTGCATGACGGAGCTCAAACAGGCCGAGACGGAGGATCGAGCGATCGATGACCGGCATCCGGGCCACGCTCCAGTGCTCGGAAGCAGATTCGATTTCGTTGTCCAGATCCTCTTTGTGCTCGAGGACGCCGTGAACGAGGGTTCCGACCCTCCCGGTGAGGTCCTCGATGCCGGCGCTGTCACCCGTGATCTCGGCCTGATACAGGGCCTGGAGCGCCAGGTCGCGCGGCTCGTCCTGGCTCATACCCGGGTCAGGTATTCCCCCGAACGGGTATCGACTTTGACACGATCGCCCTGCTCTACGAAGAGCGGCACCTGGATCTGGATCCCGGTCTGCAGTGTTACTGGCTTGGTGGCGCCAGTCCTCGTGTCGCCCTTCACAGCGGGCTCGGCATAGGTGACCTCGAGCTCGACTGCTGCCGGCAGCTCGACCGCGATCGGAGTGCCGCGATAGAGGGAGAGACTGGCTGTCATTCCCTCGACCAGGTAGCCGGCTGCGCCACCGACGTCGTCACCGCTGAGAGCAAGCTGGCCGTAGTCGTCGAGATTCATGAAGTGGAAGCCGAGATCGTCCTGATAGAGGTACTGGTGGTCACGTCGCTCGATGATCGCCTGGTCGACGTTCTCGTCAGCCCTGAAGGTGCGATCCAGCACCTGGCCCGTTTCCAGGTTCTTGATCTTCATCCGGACGAACGCCTTGCCCTTGCCCGGCTTTACGTGTTGGTACTCGACGATGCTGAACAGGCCGTCGCTCAACTGGAGCGCCATGCCCGGCTTGACGTCGTTGGTGCTGATCATGATCCCGCAGTGTGGTCCGAGCCTCGAGAGAAGATAAACCGGATCAGAGACCGACGGCGTCGAGGCCGAGCGCGAGATCGGCGGCTTCGACGTGCTCGACGACCGGATCGGCCAACGCTCGGAGGAGGACCATCCGCATCCCGCTCGAATCTCGCTTCTTGTCGTGGCGAAGGAGGTCCTCGACGCGGGCACGCTCCAGACCATCGACTCTCGTGGGGAGCCCGAGTCCGGCGATGGCACCGGACATCCTCTCTAATCCCTGGAAACGAAGTCTCCTCTCTGAGATTCGACCGGCGGCAACCATGCCGACAGCCACCGATTCGCCATGTGACAGCGGCGAGGCGTACTCGACGGCGTGGCCGATGGTGTGCCCGAAGTTGAGGATCGCCCGCAAACCCGAATCTCGTTCGTCCTCCCCCACCACCCTGACCTTGACCGCGGCTGCCTTGGTGACTACTTCCTCGAGAGATGCCTCCTCGCCTTCCTGCTCGAGCAGCTCGAAGAGCTCCCTGTCACCCACGAGCCCGGTCTTGAGGGCCTCGGCCAGACCCTCCCGGCGAAGACTTGTCGGGAGGTCCTCCAGGATCGTCACGTCGACGATCACCCTGGTCGGATGCCAGAAGACTCCGACCAAGTTCTTACCCGCCAGGTTGACGCCCGTCTTTCCGCCGATGGCCGCGTCCACGGCGGCTAGGAGAGTCGTAGGCACATGTACGGCTTCCACCCCGCGAAGCCAGGTGCCGGCGACGAATCCGGCCAGGTCGGACACCGATCCTCCGCCGACACCGACGACGGTGTCGTGGCGACCCAGGCCGAATCTGGCGAGAGCCTCGTAGACCGACCCAGCGACCACCAGGGTCTTCGCCTCCTCCCTATCGGGGAGACCGATCACCTCGACCTGCAGATCCTCGTCTCGTAATTGCCGCGCTACCTCGAGTGCGATGTGGGTTGCACCGGGTTGGGTGACGAGGGCCACCCGTTCGCGGTCGGATCGTGCCGGAAGGATGGGGTGGGGCAGGCCGCGCCCGACTACCAGCTCTGTCTTGCCTGCGACGATCAAGGCCTCCAAGCCGTCAGCCTCCGGGTCGGCCGGAGAGGCCGGATTTATAGCGATCGGCAGCGGCGACGAACTCGTCGACGGTGTCGCCACCGAATTTCCTCTGGAATTCGGCAGCCAGGATGAAGGCAGTCATCTGCTCGCCGACGACACCAGCCGCCGGGACGGCGCAGACATCGGATCTCTCCCTCACTGCGTCGGCGGGCTCTCCGGTCGTCATGTCGACGGTGCGCAAAGGTCGCATCAAGGTGGATATGGGTTTCATCGCGCCCCGCACACGGATCGTCTCACCGTTGCTGATCCCACCCTCCGTGCCCCCGGCGCGGTTGGTTGGCCGGGTGAGGGAGCCTTCGTCGAGCAGTATCTCGTCGTGTGACTTCGACCCGGGCAGAGCGGCCACTTCGAAGCCGTCGCCGATCTCGACCCCTTTGATGGCCGGGATCGACATGATCGCCGTCGCGAGCAACGCATCGAGGCGGCGGTCGTAGTGGACGTGCGAGCCGATCCCTGGCGGCACGCCGAAGCCGAGTACCTCGAACACCCCTCCCAGCGTGTCGCGCTGCTCTTTGGCGTCTTCGATTGCCGAGATCATCGCTTGCTCCGCGGTTGGGTCCAGGCACCGAACCGGGCTGTCATCGACTCGTTCCTGGTCCTCGGGACCAGGTGTCGGCCCTTCGCTCGAGGCGGGTCCGATCGCCACCACGTGGCTGAATACGCGCACTCCCACCGTGGAGAGAAAGATCTTGGACAGGATCCCGGCCACGGTTCGGGCGGCGGTCTCTCGAGCGGAGGCACGTTCGAGGATGTCCCTGGCGTCGTCGGTCCCGTACTTGAGCATGCCGGCCAGGTCGGCGTGTCCGGGTCGCGGGCGGGTCACCGTCTTCTTGGAGGCGGCGGGCTCCGGGCTCATCTCCTCGGCCCATCTCGGCCATTCGGTGTTGCGGATCAGCACCGCTACCGGTGACCCGAGCGTCCGTCCGTGCCTGATGCCGCCAAGGATCTCGATCTCGTCCCTCTCGATCGCCATGCGCTTGCCCCGGCCATAGCCCATGCGGCGCCGCGCCAGCTCGTCGCTGATCTGTTCGGGTGTGACCTCGAGCCCGAGAGGTAGTCCTTCTACGATCGTGACCAGTCCTGGACCGTGGGACTCACCTGCGGTCATGAAGCGCAACATGGCCAGATGCTACGTCGGGATCGGGAAAGCTCCGA
>JALDXP010000023.1:0-18462 GCA_032154885.1 Actinomycetota bacterium | reverse complement strand
GCCGATACGAAGAAGGCCGTCGGGAGGTCGAGCACGAGGCCATCGAGCTGGCCGGCATCGAATGCCGCCTTGGCATCGGCGTTGGTGTCGTAGACCAGGGGCTCGGTATCGGGCTGGATCACATCGGTGATGAAGTCGAGGCTCGTGGTTCCGACCTGGGCCCCGAGCCGGTAAGCCTTGAGCTCGTCGATAGAGGAGGCCGATGCGATCTCGGAGTCAGAGAACCCGAGCAACGCCTGATTGACGTCGTAGTACCCGTCTGAGAAGTCGACGGCTTCTTCGCGCTCCTCACTGATGGAGACCTGATTGATGTCGAAATCGAAGTCCTTCTCCCCGGGTGCGAACGCGTTGTTGAAAGGCACGACGACCCAGGTCACCTCGTCCGCGGTAAAGCCGAGCTCGGCCGCCACGGCGTAGGCCACGGCGCTCTCGAAGCCGGTTCCGGTCGAGGGACCGCCTTCGAAGTCGAACCAGGGCGGGAATGACGGCTCGTCGGTGCCGATGGTGAGGACCCCTTCCTGGACAAGAGTCAGGTCTTCCTTTTCACAGGAGACATCGCCGCCTCCGCCGCCTTCCTCCGCGGCACACGCAGCCAGCAGCATGGCAAGGACTGCGACGAGGGCGATGCTTCTCTTCATGTGGGGGCTCCTCCGGGGTCAGCGAGATCCCGGGAGAATAGTGCCGATCATGATGAGGCCCGCCATAGGGCGATACCAGCAACGCCCGCTTACAATCGCCCGGTCCGCAGGGGCAAGACTCAGGAGGAACAACTCGATGAAACGACCAACCATCTGGCTGATCGCTGCCATGGCAGTCATTGCCGCGGCTTGCGGCGGAGGCGAGGGGACGGCGACCACAGAAGCGACCGAAACCACGGAAGCGCCTGCAACCACGGAAGCGACAGAAGGGGACCTTCTGTCGGCCATCGAAGAGGAAGGCACGCTGACGGTGTCGACCGATCCGGCCTACCCGCCCCAGTCCTCCCTCAATGAGGAGACGGGTGAATACGAGGGCTTCGACATCGATGTGGCCACGGCCATCGCCGAGGCAATCGGAGTCGACGTCGCCTGGGAGGCGCCGGCATGGGAGACGATCATTGCCGGCAACTGGAACGATCGTTGGGACCTGAGTGTCGGCTCGATGACCATTACGCCCGAGCGCGAAGAGGTGCTGCACTTCAGCACTCCCTACTACTACACCCCGGCCGTGGTGGTCGTGGGCGCGGACGACGACTCGATCAGTGATGTCACAACAGATCTCGACGGCCAGACCATCGGCGTCTGTGGCGGCTGCACCTACGACTCCTATCTGCAGGGCAATCTCGAGATCCCCGGCGAGAGCTTCGAATTCGTCATCGATGACGCGGAGATAGTCACAACCGACACTGACACCACTGCCATCGAACAGCTGGTACAGGGTCGGGTTGCCGCAGTGATGACCTCGGCCACGGTGGCCCAGGGTGCCATCGACGCCGGTTTGCCGGTCAAGGTTGTCGGTGACCCTCTGTTCTACGAGCCTCTGGCGGCGGCGATCGACGCCAGCGCCGAGTTGAACACCGATTCATTCGTGGCCCGCGTCTCGGAGATCATCGAAGGCATGCACGAAGACGGCAGCTTGAGCGCGCTGTCGGAAGAGTGGTTCGGCCTCGACCTGACGACGAAGACCTCTTGAACTCCGACGGCGGGGGCGGAGGACGTTGGTCCGAAGCCCCCGCTGTCCTTGTTGAAACCGAGGGCTGATGAGAGAGCGCCTCGAACAATGGAGCGCCGGCATCCCGTTCAAGGTGAAGCTCGGCATGGTCTGGGGCGTCATCGCCCTGATCGTGGCGTTTCTATTCTCGTTGGCCGACTTCGACGTGCAGTGGATGATCGACCATCTCTGGTTCATCACTCAGGGTCTGCCATGGACGATCATCATCTGCGGTTTGGCCATCATCCTCGCCGTGACGCTCGCGCTGTTCGGCGCGCTGGGACGTCTCTCCAATAGTGCTGTTGCTCAAGGCGTGTCCAGCTTCTACACCTCGTTCTTCCGGGGCACACCGCTCATCGTGCAGATGTTCCTCATCTTCCTCGCACTGCCCCAGCTGGCCCCTCCCAACCTCCCAGGGCTTCGTGATTCCCTGACCCTCACCGCTCTCCAGGCCGGGATCATCGCCCTCGGCCTCAACTATGGCGCCTATATGACGGAGATCTTCCGGGCCGGCATCCAGTCGGTGGGGCACGGTCAGGTGGAGGCGGCAGAGGCGCTGGGCATGACCTATCGGCAGCGAATGAGGCGGATTGTCCTGCCCCAGGCGATTCGAGTGATCATCCCTCCCACCGGCAACGAGTTCATTGCCATGCTGAAGGATTCGGCTCTCATCTCCCTACTCGGCTCGGTGGTGGCACAGATGGAGATATTCCGACGGGCACAGCTGGTGGGAAGGGCCGATTTTCGGCCTCTGGAGGCTTTCGTGGTCGCCGCCGCTCTCTACTGGATCTTGACATCCGTCTTCCAGTTCTTCCAGACCCGACTGGAGCGACGGCTGTCTGCCGGTTACGTGCGCACCACGATCAGGGTCACGACCCAGCCGGGCATCGAGCTCGTGGAAAGCGAGCCGGCGTGACCGAGGCGGTGGTCAGGGTGAGCGATCTCCGCAAGTCGTTTGGCGACCACGAGGTTCTCAAAGGCGTCGATCTCGAGGTCCATCGAGGAGAAGTCGTGGTGGTGTTCGGACGATCCGGATCGGGGAAGAGCACTCTCCTCCGCTGCATCAACTATCTCGAGGAGCCGACGTCGGGCACGATCGAGGTGGGCGGGATCCGTGTTGAGCCCGGGCCCCGGACACATCGTCAGCGGGAGATTATCCGCAGCGTGCGACTCAAGGCGGGCATGGTGTTCCAGGAGTTCAACCTCTTCCCGCATCTCACCGTCCTGGAGAACATCACTGAGGCGCCGGTCACGGTGAAGGGTCAGGACCGCCCCCATGCGATCGAGGTGGCCAAGGTCCTACTCGCCCAGGTCGGACTTGCCGAGAAGGGAGACGCCTACCCGATTCACCTTTCCGGTGGTCAGAAGCAACGGGTCGCCATCGCCAGGGCCTTGGCCATGGAGCCGGAGGTCATGCTCTTCGACGAGCCCACCTCGGCGTTGGACCCGGAGCTGATTGCGGAAGTCCTCGCGGTGATGAAGAGCCTGGCCACCGAGACACAAATGACGATGATCGTCATCACCCACGAGATGGGCTTCGCCCGTGAGGTGGCCACCACGATGGCCTTCGTGCACGAAGGGAACATCGTCGAGACAGGCCCCCCGACCTCAGTGATCACCGACCCCCAACACGCCCAGACCAAGCGGTTCTTGGAAGCGGTGTTGTAACCGCGTACCTGAGGTACGTGGGCCCAAATACGGGCCTAAGGGGACAAAGAAGGACGAGGCGAGTGGGGTACTCGTTCTTTGTCGGCCCAGGCCCACTATTGGGCCTACAAACCTCAGGTAAGCAGCGCCAAAACCCTCGATGCGACCGAGTCGGGGTCGAGGCCGACCGAAGACGCGATGTCGGAGGGGGAGCCGAATGGGAGGAAATGGTCAGGGATGCCGATGCAGGTGATCTCCTTGACCTGACCGGCTTCTGCGAATGCCTCCATCACCGCGGCGCCAAATCCCCCGGCGACGACGTTGTCCTCGACAGTGACCACCTGACGGGCCGGCGCGGCCCATTCGAGGATTCGGGGATCGAGTGGCTTGACCCATCTGGCGTTGACCACACCGACGGAGAAGCCCTTGGTCCTGATGTCGACGGCGGCCTTCTCGGCGATCTCCACCATGCGGCCCACCGCCACCAAGAGCACATCGGTCCCCTCCGAGATGAGTTGCGCCTCGCCGATCGGAAGGGCCGCGACCGGGACCGCCGGCACCGATACCGCAGCCCCTTTCGGGTAGCGGATGGCGATTGGGCCGTCGTGGTCCACCGCGGTTTCGATCATGGCGCACAGTTCGGCGGCGTCGGCGGGAGCGCCCACCACCATGTTGGGGATGAGACGCAAATAGGACAGGTCGAACACGCCGTGATGGGAGGGGCCGTCGGGGCCGGTGATTCCGGATCGGTCGACCAGGAAGGTCACCGGAAGGTCGTGGAGAGCGACATCGGCGATGATCTGATCGAACGCGCGCTGTAGGAATGCCGAGTAGACCGCCACCACCGGCCGCTTCCCGGCCATTGCCATGCCCGCGGCGAGCGTGACTGCATGCTGCTCCGATATCCCGGTGTCGAAGACCCGGTCGGGGAACCGCTGCCACATCTGCATCAGCCCGGCCGTGGTGACCATCGCCGCCGAGATCCCGACGAGATCGGGCCTGGTTGCGGCCGCCTCGGCTACGGCGTTCCCGGCGACGTCGGTGAGCCTGAGCTCCTCCTTGATCGCTTTGCCGGTCGCGAGGTCGAATGAGCCCACACCGTGCAGCTTCTCCAGCTCATCCTCGATTGCAGGCTGGTACCCGTTCCCCTTCTCGGTGACCACATGGATCACGACCGGTCGGTCAAACTCCTTGGCGACGCGGAATGTCTCCTCGAGCAATTCGATGTCATGCCCGTCTATCTGTCCCGTGTATTTGAGATCGAGCGCATCGAAGACAGTGAATGGCTCCAGGATCTGTTTCACAGCGTCCTTGAGTCGTCCGGCCAGCTCATCGGCGGTCTCCCCGACCAGGGGGAGGCCCCTGAGCATCCGGCCCAAGGTTCGCTTCGTCTTCTCGTATCGGGGGTCGATGCGGTAATGGGCCAGGCTGGCGAGGGCAGCGAGGCCCCCCACTGTCGGGGCGTAGGACCGACCGTTGTCGTTGACCACGATGATCAAGCGCTTCGGCTGGGTCACCGCGATGTGATTCAGCGCCTCGTAGGCCATCCCACCAGTGAGCGCCCCATCCCCGATGATGGCGACGGTGTAACCGGGGTAGCCGGCAAGTGCATGGCCGAGCGCGTAGGAGAGAGATGTCGAGGCGTGACTGTTCTCGACGAAATCGTGATCGGACTCCTCGCGGCTCGGATAGCCAGACAGCCCGCCGGTGTGACGGAGCTGGTCGAATCCAGCCATACGACCGGTGACGAGTTTGTGCACATAAGCCTGGTGCCCCACGTCCCAGATGAATCGGTCGTTGGGCGAGTCGAATACGCGGTGCAGGGCAAGGGTCAGCTCGACCACACCGAGATTGGGAGACAGGTGCCCGCCACTCTTGGACACCTTGTCCAGGATGAATGTGCGGATCTCCTCGGTGAGGGCGTCCAGCTCTTCCTTGCTGAGCCCACGCAGGTCAGCTGGGCTCGAGATTGATTCGAGAATCGCCATGGTTGGAACCGGTTCAGGCTAGTTGGATGCAGGAATTTGCCGTTCGAGGATCGGCAAATGGACGGTGAATGTTGAGCCGGCGCCCAACTCGCTCTCCACCGAGACGCTGCCGCCATGACTCTCGACGACGTGCTTGACGATGGCCAGTCCGAGACCCGTGCCTCCGGTTGCTCGGGCCCTTGCGTTGTCAACGCGATAGAAGCGCTCGAAGACCCGCTCGAGGTCACGGGTGGGAATGCCTTCGCCGCTGTCGCTCACGCGGAGCACAGCGTCATTCCCGACAACCTCCAACCGGGTCTCGATCGACCCCCCGGCAGGCGTGTACCTGATCGCGTTGTCGAGAAGATTGCGGACTGCGATGGCCACATCGCGCCTGCTTCCCTCCACCTGGATCGGCACGACATCGAGAGTGAGATCGATTCCGTCCTCCTCAGCGGCGGGGCGGACCCGTTCCAGCTCCTCCTGAACGAGGTGATCGAGGCTCAGCGGATCCAATTCGGGCTCATCGCGCTCCAATCTCGATAGATCGAGGAGATCGGCGACGAGACGATCGAGTTGGCGCGCCGAGCTCTCGATCTGGCGGGCGAAGCCAAGGGACGAGTCGTCGCCTCGCTCGACCGCCAGTTGCAGTGCCTCTGAGGAGGCGATGATGGCCGACACGGGGGTCTTCAACTCATGCGAGGCGTTGGCCACGAAGTCACGACGAACCGACGCCGCGCGCTCTCGCTCGGTGACATCGACCACAACCAGCAAGATGCGTTTGTCGTCTGCGAAGGGTGTTGCGATACCGCGCAGTTGGCGGACCGGCTTGCCGTGCTCGACGATGACAGTCGTGGGCGAGCGGATCTCCCTCGCCTCGAGCAGCACGTCCTGGAAGGAGAACGGCACGAGACCGGACAAGGTCTCCGGGATGCCGCCGAGGAGGGAGTGGGCAGATGGATTGGCGTAAACGACGGTGTCGTCCTCGTCGAAGAGGATGGTCCCCTGCGGCATGGCTCCCAGGACCACCTCCAGGGTGGAGGATGCCCGTTCCGTCTCCAGCAACCGGGACCGGTTGGTCTCGTCGAGAACGGCGACAGCAACCGCCAGTTGGTCGATTTCACGCACACTGGAACGGCTCAGCTTGGGCTCCACACCTTCCTCGGCCAGGGCCTTGGTCTGCTCGGTCAACTCAACTATCGGTTGGGACATGCGGCGGGCCAGCCACGCGGCGACGGCGAGCCCGATCAGTCCCACGATTATGGACACCAGGATCACCGAGCTCCTATAAGGCAAAGTCTCCGCAGCGACGACGCTGGTAGAAGCCGAGAGCCGAAGGATCGAGCCTTCGGCCGTGGGAATGGCGACGTATAGCTGATCGAACCCGGTGGTGTCGCTGTCCCTTGCGTCCCTTCCCGTCTCACCGGCGATCGCCGAGGCGACCTCGGGCCGATCCGCGTGGTTGTCCATCGTTGCCGGATCCGAATGTGAGTCTGCAAGCACGACACCGTCCTGTCCGACGACGGTGTGCCGATACCCGCTCACCTCGGCCATCGTGTCAGCCCACGTCTGGAGCTCGGCGTTGTCGGTGGGCATGCCTTCTGCCGAGATCCGAGCTGCCGACTCGACCTGGTCGAACAGCCCTTCGGTGAAGGCGGCCTCCACCGAGCGGGAGAGGAACCAGCCCATGGCCACGATCAGAACCAGGTAGAGAAGGGCGAAGGAGAGGACGAATCGAAGAGCGAGCGGGGTCCTCCCCGATCCTCTACTGCTCATCGACGAACTTATAGCCGAGGCCCCGCACGGTCACGATCAGACTCGGGTGTGATGGGTCTGCCTCGAGCTTCTGCCGGAGACGCTTGATGTGGACGTCGAGGGTCTTGGTGTCACCGAAGTAGCTCGGGCCCCATACCTCGTCGATCAAAGTGTGACGAGCCGCGAGCCGATTCCTCCGGCGCATCAGTGACTCGAGCAACTCGAACTCCTTGGGTCGGAGGTCCACTGGGTCGCCGCCGAGACGGGCCTGGTGGGCATCGATATCGAGCTCGATCGGGCCCCCGCGGAGCACCTCGTTCGACTCGGCCAGCACACCGCTTTTCGTCGCCCTCCTCAATTGCGCTCTGATCCGGGCCACCAGTTCTCGCATCGAGAACGGCTTTGTCATGTAGTCGTCCGCACCGAGCTCGAGTCCGGCCACCTTGTCCGACTCGGCGTCCTTGGCAGTGAGCATGATGATGGGGACGTCGGAGGACAGCCGGATCTGCCGGCATACGTCCAGACCGGACATGCCCGGCAGCATGAGGTCGAGGAGAACGAGGTCGGGTTGGTTGACCCGAGCAGACTCCAAACCTCCAACGCCGGAGTCTGCTACCAGGACATCGAATCCTTCGATGTCGAGGGCGTACCTGACCGACTCGGCAAGACCCGGCTCGTCTTCTACGACAAGGACGCGATGCCTTCGGCGCTCATCGGTCCGGGTCATCGACCGACTTGTCCAGGCCAGCTTCGACGAACTCGGCTCGCTTGCCCGTGATCAGATATGCCGTCTGCTCAGCGAAGTCCACCGCCTGGTCCCCAACCCGCTCCAAGGCCCGGGACGCCATCATCATCTTCGTGGCCCACTCCAGCATCTCCGGGTCTGCGGCAACAGCAACGATCTCCTTGAACATGTTGGCGTTGAGCCGGTCGACCGGTTGGTCCATGGCGGGTAGGAGCCGCGCTTCGTCCAGGTCCTGTCGGAGATATGCCTCGATCGAGGTTCGGATCATCGGCCGCACCAGGTCGCCCATCTCCTGGATCTGGTCGCAGATGCGCTCCACCCGGGGTAATCCATCGTTCTGCTGGGTCACACGAGCGATGTTCACGCATTGGTCACCCATGCGCTCGAACGTTGCGTTGAGCTGAAGAAGGACACTCATCTTCCTCAGATCGGAGCCGAGTGGCTGAAATCGGGCCATCAAGGTCGTCCAAAGCTGGTGAACCTCGAAATAGGTCTTGTCGATGTCTTCGTCGATGGCGACCACACGATCGGCGAGCTCGAGATTCCCGGTCGTCACCGAGTCCACTGCCATCTCGACCATGTGCTCGGCGCGGTCGACCATGCCGAGGACCGTGTGCTCCAGGGCCTCCAACTCTTGGTGGAAATGAAGATTGGTGTCTGGTGCGCTGGTCATCCGAATCGCCCCGTGATGTAATCCTCGGTCTGCTTCTGGACAGGAGCCGTGAAGATCTGCTCGGTCTGGCTGAACTCTACGAGATAGCCGGTTCGCTGGCCCTCGTCGTCGACATTGACCGAGAAGAAGGCGGTCTGATCCGAAACCCGGGCTGCCTGCTGCATGTTGTGGGTGACGATCACGATCGTGTAGTCCTTCTTCAGGTCGAGCATCAGCTCTTCTATCTTCAACGTGGCGATGGGATCGAGAGCTGAACAGGGCTCGTCCATCAACACGACGTCGGGGCTCGTGGCTATGGCGCGGGCGATGCAGAGGCGTTGTTGCTGGCCGCCCGAGAGCGCCATACCTGATTCCTTGAGTTTGTCCTTGACCTCGTCCCACAGGGCGGCCTTGGTCAGCGACTCTTCCACCAGATCGTCGTAGTTGCCCTTGAAGCCGGCGATCCTCGGCCCGTAGACGATGTTCTCATAGATGCTCTTCGGAAAAGGGTTCGGCTTCTGGAACACCATGCCGATCCTCCGCCGGACCTCGACGGGATCCACCTTCTCGCCGTAGAGATCGACACCGTGATACTCGACCAGACCTTCCACCCGAGCGGATTCGATCAGGTCGTTCATCCGGTTGAAGCAGCGGAGTACGGTCGATTTGCCACACCCGGATGGGCCGATGAGGGCGGTGATGTGGTTCTGGTGGATGCGCATGTCCACATCGCGCACCGCCCGAAACGACCCGTAATAGACGGTCAGCCCCTGCAATTCGAAAATCGGAGTCCGATCCTCGAGTGCTTGATCCGAAGCCGATACCACCCCCGAGCCGTGGTCGGTGAGGGCCACCTCGATTGGCAGGTCCTGCTTCCGACTCGTCTCGGCTTGTGTCGTCATCGGCTCGCCTTCCTGGTCGATCATCTATATCTCTGCTCATAGCGGTCGCGAACCAGGACGGCCGCGGCGTTCACCGTCAACAGCATCACCAACAGCACGACGATCGCTGCTGCGGTCAGGGAGACGAACTCGGCCTGGGGTTGACGGGCGAAGTTGAACACGATGATGGGAAGCGCCGTGTAGGGCTGGGTCGTGATGAGGTCGGCGAAAGACGCCTCGCTGGAGACGCTGAAGAACAATGACAACTGGGCGCCTGCGAGCAGCAGCGGGGCGGATTCACCAAAGGCGCGGGCGATGGTGAGCACAGTTCCGGTGAGTATGGCGGGGATCGCGACCGGCAAGACTTGATGCTTGATCGTCTCCCAACGGGTCGCCCCCACCGCCATAGAGGCCTCGCGGAGTGCCCCCGGCACGGCCCGCAGAGCCTCGGAGGTGGTGATGATCATTATCGGTAGCACCAACACGGCGAGAGTGAGCCCGCCGGCGATCACGTTGCGCCCGCCGATACCGCCCTCCGCCCCGAAGACACCTCGCATCAGGATCTCGACGAAGAGGAACAACCCGAGGATGCCGTAAACGATCGAAGGCACTCCGGCCAGATTGCGGATGTTGGCATTTATGAACCTGGTGAAGCTGTTGTCCGGCGCGTACTCCTCCAGATAGATAGCGGCAGCCACACCCAACGGGAAGGCAACCGCGATCACGAACGCGGTCAGGGCCAGCGACCCCATGATCCCCTGCCAGATCCCGGCAGATGCGGCGGTCGGAGACAGGCTGGCGGTTACGAAGCCGAGACCACGAGAGGCGAACACAGGGAGGGCGGCTGCGATCGTATCCGCAAGGAGCGTGATGAGGATCACCACCGAGGAGAGCAGGGTGAAAAGCATGGTGAAAGCCACCAAGGCGTTTATCGGGCTGAAGCGCTTTCCCTCGATCGACCGGCGGACGATGTCGGTCGGAGTCAGAGCTGGCGCGGCGATCGCCATCTCAGTACCTCTGCCTGTAGCGGCGCACGATCCGGCCACTGACCACATTGAGCCCCAGGGTCAAGACGAAGAGAACGAGCCCGACGAAGAACAGCGACTGGAACGCGGCCACGTCACCCGCCACTTGATCGGAGCCGACTGCCAGGTTGGCGATGGCGCCGGTCATGGTCAGACCACCTTCGGTGGGGTTGAAGGTCATGATCCCGTTCAACCCGGCTGCCAGGGCCACGACCATGGTCTCGCCTACTGCCCTGGCGATGCCGAGGATGAGCGCGGCGATGATGCCGGAGATCGCGGCCGGGAACACGACTCGCAACGCGGTGTGCCACTGCTTTGCCCCCAATCCGTAGGAGGCCTCCCGCAGGGAGCCAGGCACGGCCCTCATCGCATCCTCCGATACGGAAGCCACGAGCGGGATGGTGAGGATCCCGACTGCGATGCCCGCGGCCAGGAAGTTGGCGCTCTGAGCGCCGGGGAATAGACCGCGCACGATGTTCGGCGTGATGAACTGCAGCGCGAAGAAGCCAAGGACCACCGAAGGAATCCCGGCCAGGATCTCGAGTGTCGGCTTGAGGACCCGTCGCACTCCAGAGCGGGCATATTCAGAGAGATAGATGGCGGAGCCGAGGCCAAACGGCGCTGCGACCATCATCGCGATCCCGGTGATCATCAGTGTGTGAACGAACAGCGCCATCAGGTCGAATCGGCCGCGTCTAGGGAACCAACCATTTCCCCAGAGCTGGCCGAGCTCGATGGAATTGAGGAACGCCCATGCCTTCCCGATCAAAGCGAGAACGATGGCGATCGAGATGAGGATGGAAATCGCCGCTGCGCCGAAGAACACCGCCTTCACGAGGGCCTCACGGCGCCGACGCCGCACGTCACCGGTCAGGTCGATCGTTGCTTCCCTCTGCTGCTCGCCTATGGCCATACGTTGTCTGGTAAAGGTTAGGACCCGGGGCCGGGCGCGCACCCCGCCCCGGATCGTTTCGTCAACCCTTGGCGCCGTCCCACGCCGCCCGGGTTGCTTCGACGTCCTCCGCCGGAAGCTGGACATATCCGGCGTCCGACACGAATGCCAGACCCTCGTCGGAGAGGTAGAAGTCCACGAATGCGGTGAGGTCAGCGCGGCTTCCGAGGTCATTGGTCTTCACGTAGATGAACAACGGTCGGGAGAGCGGGTACTCGAAGCTTGCGATCGTGTCTGCCGTAGGAGCGACACAGCCGGACTCGCCGCTGTCGACCTCGATAGCCTTCAGCACGTCCTGGTTTTCCTCGAAGAAGGCGAAGCCGACCCATCCCAAAGACGTCGGGTTCTCAGTGATTCCTTGGACGATCACATTGTCGTTGGCCGAAGCGTTGTAGTCAGCCCTCGTGAAGTCGTTGTCTTCCCCTAGACGCTCTTCGGAGATATCGGCAATGACGAACTCGACAAAGGTGTCGTAGGTGCCCGACTCCTCGCCAGGAGCGGTGATGACAAGTGGCTCCTCGGCATATGGGGCGTTGGGTGCCCCCAACTCGGCAGCCAGCTCGTTGGCATCGGACCAGTTGGCGAATCCTTCTGACTCGGGTCCGAGGAGGGCGTAGAGATCGGTGAAGGCGAGACAGCTCACTGCTTCGTTCTCCGGGCTGGTCAGCACGGTCAAGCCGTCGGTGGCGATGTGCAGTTCGACGTATTCGATCCCTGAGGCTTCACAGGCGGCGATCTCCTCTTCGGAGATGGGACGAGAGGCGTCGGAAATATCCGTCTCGCCGGCGCAGAATCTGGCGAAACCATCGCCGGTCCCGGGACCCTCGACTGAGGTAGCCACACCCGGGTTGGCACCATCGAAGGCCTCGCCTACCCGAGCGGTGATCGGCTCGACCGTCGATGACCCGGATACGACGATGCTTCCTGAGGCGTCACCGCCAGCTCCGCCCTCGGCGGAAGTCGCTGGCTCCTCCGTGGCCGCGGTGGTGTCCGGTGCTGCTTCGGTGGTCTCTGACGCTGCCCCGGATGTGCTCGTGTCGCCCGATCCGTGGCGATGACGAGGGCAAAGGCCCCAAGCAGGGCGAAGAGACGGATAGTTCGGGATTTCATCCCTTTTGCTCCTTTTTCGTGGAACGTTCCCAGTCGGGGCCGCGGGTCACCCCCACCGCCCGAGGTGAACGTATGGGGCGTCGTTAACCGGGCGTTTGCTTGCAGATGAACGAGCGATGAACGTTGTGTGAGGGGCCTACGCTCGGGGAGGTGGTGTCATTGACACGAGAGGAGATAGCCGACCTGGCCGGGGTCGACACGGGTTTCGTAGAGCGTTTGATGCAGCTGGGGATCCTGGAGACCGACGACGACGGCAGCTTCAGAGAGGGAAGCCCGCAACGGGTTCGAATAGTCCAGATGCTGGAGGATGCCGGTCTCCCCCTCGATGAGCTCGGCGAGGCTCTCGGCCGTGATCTGGTCTCTCTCGACTTCATCGACACGACCTCGAACAACCGATGGGGCTCACTCACAAACACGACATTCGAGGAGCTGAGCCAACAAATCGGGGTCCCGATCGAGTTGCTCACCGCCATTCGGGAGGCGATGGGATTCGCTCCGCCGGAACCCACGGACCGTATTCAGGAGCATGAGATGGAAGTGGTGCCCCTGGTGCGGCTGCAACACGAGAACGGATTTCGCGGTGCCGTGGTCGATCGCGCGCTGCGTGTCTATGGCGAGAGCATGAGACGCGTCGCCGAGACCGAGTCCGATTGGTGGCGGAGCGAGGTGCTCATGCCAATCGTCCAGTCGGGGAACGACCCAACCGAGCTGTACCGGGCTTCAGCCGAGCTCTCGCCCGCCTTGGCCGAGGTCATTGATCAGGCCTTGCTCGCCATATATCACGGTCAGCAGGCGAAGGCCTGGATCCGAAACATCCTCGAGGGTTTCGAGGTGGCCCTGGCCGACTCCGGCCTCCACACGCCACCGGCACGGGTGCCTGCGATTTGCTTCCTCGACTTGACCGGTTACACGCGATTGACCGAGGAGCGAGGCGACGCGGTTGCCGCAGACCTGGCGCAGAGAATGTCCTCGATGGTCGAGCGGCACTCGAGACGTCACCGGGGCACTCCGGTCAAGTGGTTGGGTGACGGGGTGATGTTCCACTTCCCGGAGCCGGGGGACGGAGTTCTCGCCGCCCTCGAGATGGTTGAGGCGGCACCTGACCTCGGGTTGCCGTCGGCTCACGTCGGGCTTCACGCAGGACCTGTGCTGTTCCAGGAGGGGGACTACTTCGGCCGCACGGTCAACATCGCAGCCCGGATCGCCGACTACGCACGGCCTGGTGAGGTGGTGGTGAGTCAAGAAGTGGTCGATACCGTCGTCGACGACAACGTCGAGTTCTCAGAAATCGGGCCCGTCGAGCTGAAGGGTGTGACGGGCCCCCATCGTCTCTACAGCGCCAGGAGTCAACGCTAGAGAACGGCCGAGGCGCGAGCCCGGGCCAATTCCTGGAGAGCTATGTGGGCGTCCACACCTGCCGACGGCGAGACACGCTCCCAGGTCCCATCGGGACCTAGGGCCCACGCCAGATTGTCGTCAGCCAGGAGGACATCGAGCACCTCGTCGACCCGGAACTGGAGGTCCGGATCGGTAACGGGAACCAAGGCCTCGACGCGGCGATCGAGGTTCCGCGGCATCAGGTCAGCCGAGCCGATGTAGTAGTGGCGTGTGCGACCCCGAGCGCCGAATCGATAGACCCGGGAGTGCTCCAGGTACCTGCCAACCAGTGATCTGACCCGGATGTTCTCCGACAGCCCTTCCACTCCGGGGCGAAGACAGCAGATCCCCCGCACAATGAGGTCGACGCGAGTCCCAGTGTTGGAGGCCTCGTAGAGCGACTCGATCATGCCGGCGTCGACGAGTGAATTCATCTTGAGGGTGATGTGTCCGTCCGGGCGGGAGGCCTCGTCTTCGATCAGTTCGGTTAGGCGGCTGCGAATCCCGGTCGGCGACACGGCGAGCCGCTTGAAGGTGGTCTGACGCGAGTAGCCGGTCAGATAGTTGAACAGGTCCGAGAGGTCTGAGCCGATCTCCGGATCGGCGGTGAACATCCCGATGTCCTCGTATGTCCGCGCCGTCTTCTCGTTGTAGTTACCGGTGCCTATATGGGCATAGCGCCCCACTCCCTCGCCTTCCCGCCGAACCACGAGGGCGATCTTGGTGTGAGTCTTGAGCCCGACCACGCCATAGGTGACATGGACCCCGGAGTCCTCCAACCGCTGTGCCCACTCGATGTTCCGCTCCTCGTCGAATCGGGCCTTCAACTCGACAAGCGCCGCCACCTGTTTCCCGTTTTCCGCAGCCTTGATCAATGAGGCCATGACCGGACTGTCACTGGACGTTCGATAGAGCGTGACCTTGATTGCGAGCACCTTTGGGTCACGGGCGGCCCGCTCCAAGAAAGGCTCGACAGACGAGCTGAACGAGTCGTAGGGATGATGGGTCAGCAGATCGCCCTGTTTGATCACATGGAACATGTCGACGAGCTCGCCGGGGGGACTGGCCAGCCGCGCCGGGGTGACTCCGGCAAAGACCTCGAATTTCAACTCGGGTCGGTCCAGGTCGAAAAGCCCCATCAGCCCGGCCAGGTCGAGAGGGCCGTCGATCCGATAGACGTCGTCCTCGGAGGCTCCCATTTCCCTCATCAGCAGGTCGAGCACCTCGTCAGGCATGTCGGGATGGACTTCCAGCCGAACCACGCTCCCGAACCGACGCTGGGTCAGCTCCGACTCGATAGCCATGAGCAAGTCGCCGCCTTCGTCCTCCTCTACCTCGATGTCGGCGTTGCGCGTCACCCGGAATACATCCTGTCCGAGGACCTCCATCCCCGGGAAGAGTGCAGTCAGGTGGGCGCCGATGACCTGCTCGAGTGGAACAAATCGCTCCAGGTCGGGAAGGACGACGAAACGAGGCAGGATCGGTGGAATCTTGACCCGTGCGAATCTGGTCAGCCCGGTCTCGGGGTTCCTCACCACCACCGCCATGTTGAGTGAGAGGTTCGAGATGTAGGGGAATGGGTGTGACGGATCGACCGCCAGAGGGGTCAGGACCGGGTACACGAGCTCGCGGAACTGGTGGTCGAGGTATTCCTTGTCATCGGGATCGAGCGTCGAGTAGTCGCTGTACACGATGCCCTCGTTGGCCAGCGCCGGAGCGACCTCGGAGAGGAACTGCTTGGAGATGGCCTCGTACTGGACCTCCACCTCGCTTCGGATCGCCGCCAGCTGCTGACTCGGCGTGATCCCGTCCGGTGGCGTCAGCCCGACGCCATGAGCGACTTGCTCCTTGAGCCCCGCCACCCTCACCTGGAAGAACTCGTCCAGGTTCGAGGCCCAAATCGCCAGGAACTTCACCTGTTCGAGCAGGGGAAAATCGGGCCGGCCCGCCAGGGACAGAACCCGCCGGTTGAACTCGAGCCAGGAGAGCTCGCGGTTCAGGAAGTGGTCTGGGTTGAAAGCTTCCATCTATTGCTCACTGTTTAGAGCATCTGGATTACCAAATGGTTAACGGTCGACTCGAAGACCACCTAAGAGAAACTGTCGTAGGTGGCTCGTCACCGTCTGGGTGTGCTGTTGCGGATCGGAGGCGGATATCACCGATTTGGCCGCTGACATGATCGTGTCCTGGATGAGCCGTCCGGCAAGCTCGGCAGGCATCGACCGAAACTCCCCTGCTGCCACGCCCTCGTAATAGAGACCGATCATGGCCTCAGCCAGATGCGAGTGCGCGGCGCGGATCCTCTGCTGGGCCTCGAAACCCATGCGTCCGACCTCCCGGTGGAGGATCAGACCGAACACGGGGTCGCCGGCGACGAACTCGACGGTTCGCACCGCGAGATCGGCCAATCGCTCGCCCGCAGTACCGGATCGGGAGCTCGTGATGATGAGATCGTCGATCACCCCGGGCAATTCCGCCTCGACCATGGTGGCGATCAAGTCGTCCCTGTCGACGAAGTAGTCGTAGAGAGTGGTGCGGCCGACCCCGGAAGCGAGGGCGATCTCTCCCAACGGGATCTCGGCGGTACCGGCGTCGGCGATCAAGGTCTTTGCCGACGCAAGAAGGGAGGCGCGGGTCAGGACCTTGTGCTCGTCGATCGAAGTCGCACGGATGCGGGGCATGGGGAGAGGGTATCCGGGTTGAACGAAAAGGACACTTGTAGATTCTCCGGCGACAGGAGGACACGATGGGAAACGATCAAGGGAAAGCAGAGACGGTCCGGGTGCGGAAGCAAGCCCGACCCTGGAGCGGCTTCTTCCTGGGACTCCTCCTCGGGCTCGCCGTGGCTGTGCTTATCCAACAAGCCGGCGTGTGGCCGCTGGACAGACTCCTCCTTTACGGATCGGCCGGTGTCTTCGCCTTGATCGGAATCCTGATGGGTGGGGCCGGGAGAGAGCGGGCAGGTGCTTTCGCGAGCGTCGTGCCCCTCGTCCTGGCCGTGGCGCTCATCGGTTGGGGTGCAACAGGGATTGCCGAGGTCAACGAGAGCGGTCAGATCAACGGTGGTTGTGCGGTGCAGGCCGAGTCATCGGTCGACAGCACGACGGTCACCGACACCAGCCGACAGGACCCGTTCCAGGTCGACCCCGAAGGGAGTCTCTCCTGGTCAGCCATATCACCTGCACCGATAACCAACCATCTGTGGGAGATATATGTCGATATCGGCGGGTTTCCCCTCGTTGTGGCGTCCAACGACGAGCCCGAGCCCAACACCGACGAGGACACCGAGAACGCTGGTGAAGTTGCCGACATTTCCGCCTACGTCGCCGAGGTGTCGGATTTCACCGGTCTCGAGCTCGACGGCGTCTTCGAGGTCGGTGGTGGCATAGACGGAGAGGGTGGCGCCTGCGATGGCTTCGGCTTCGTCGAGCTGACCGCCGACCCGCTGACAACCCTGCTCTCCCAGATTGCGGCGGGAGTCGGATTACTGGCGTTGATCGGCCTGCTCATCCTCGCCTTCAACCGGACCCGCGAGGCCGAGGTCGTTCCCGAGCAGGTCGCCGTCGATGACGAGGTCCCATCCGAGCTCGACGAGTCCTATGTCTCCACGGAGACCGACGAGATCACCGACGCGACAGCAGCGGGGGCTGGCGCACGTGCTGCGACCGGCGGAGCACACATCCGTCCGGAGGAGGCCGAACCCGATGTCGCTGCAAAGCCGGCGGAAGAGTCGGCTGACGGCGAGAAGCCGGAGTCCGACAAGGGGAACGAAACCTGACCCGAGAACTCGTCGTCTTGGCAAACAAGGGGATCAACGCGAAACTCGCGCTATGAGCACAGGCCCGGTGCAGCTGACAACAGAGCTGGAGGCCGAGTGGAGAGAGCGAGCCGCATGTTCCGGCTACCGTCACACTCTGTTCTTCCCTGTCGGTGACACGGACGCCGCTGCCATCGATCGGGCCCTCGAGATCTGCCTGGGTTGCGCCGTGATCGACGACTGCCTCGAGTACGCCCTGGAGACGAACCAAAGGGCAGGGATCTGGGGCGGCACGACCGAGGACGAGCGTCGCTCGTTGAGGCGGAAATGGTTGGCCACACGTCGTCGCGTCGGCTGACTCGCTGAGGACCCGAAGCTGAACGGCACGAAACGGGCCATTCTCGGCGTGGCCCTCCTGTTCTTCGTCAACGGGGTGGTCGTCGGCAGCTGGCTTCCACGCCTTCCTGAATTGCGGGACCGTCTCGGGATCGACTTGAGCGCGCTCGGCCTCACTCTGGCCCTCGGCGGGCTTGGGTCGCTGATCGGCTCATCTCTGAGCGGTCTCGTCGTCGGACGCTTCGGTGCTCGCCGGACAGCCGTGATCGCCGGTGCCGTGGTCTATCTCGTTCTCCCCCTCATTGCTGTCGCCCCCGAGGCCCTGGTGCTCGCACTGGTGCTCGCGGTCATCGGCTTCATCGACGCTCAAGCCGACGTGGGAATGAACGCCGTAGGGGTCCGAGTGGAGGAAACCGTGGGCCGGTCGGTCATGACGAGGCTGCATGGCTTGTGGAGCCTGGGCACGCTGATCGGCGCTGGCTTCAGCGCGTTGGCGGTCCTGGTGGGGATCGAGTTGGGAATCCAGCTTCTGATCGTCTCTGTGATCGGTCTGGGCACCGCCCTCTATG
>JALDXP010000022.1:0-18903 GCA_032154885.1 Actinomycetota bacterium | reverse complement strand
CCGCCGACTCGATCAGCGATGGGAGCTTCAGCATCGGCGACCTGGCGCTGTTCCTGACCTATTTGCCCAGGCTGACCGACTACATGGCCTTTGTGGGTGACATCATCGCGCAGCATCGCCGGACGGGAGTTGCCTACGAGAGAATCCGCGCCCTTGCCGTCGACGCGCCCGACGATCAGCTGCTGGACCGGGAACGTGTGTCTCTGGTAGGCGAGATTCCCGACATCGAACTGCCCGACATCGGGATCGATCCCTTACAGCGGCTGGAGGTGCGGGGACTCAGCCATTGGTTCCCTGATGGAGGTGAAGGTCTCGAGGGAGTCGACTTCGAGGTCGATCGCGGCTCGTTCACGGTGGTCACCGGCAAGATCGGATCGGGCAAGAGCACCTTGGTCCGAGCCTTGCTCGGTCTGGTCCCAGCTGATGGCGATGTGCTCTGGAATGGGAAGCCGGTCGAGGACCCGGCTTCGTTCTTCGTACCTCCCCGATCCGCCTACACCGCCCAGGTTCCCCGCCTCTTCTCCGAGTCTCTCGCCGACAACATCGCCCTCGGACAGAGGGTCGCCCGGGAGCGGTTGCGGGACGCGGTTCAGCTTGCCGTCCTCGATCCCGATCTGGAGCGGCTCGAGATGGGCGAGCACACCATGGTCGGCGCCAGGGGGGTCAAGCTGTCCGGGGGCCAAGTACAGCGTTCGGCAGCGGCCCGAATGTTGGCCACGGAGGCCGAGTTGCTCGTGTTCGACGACCTGTCTTCGGCTCTGGACGTGCACACCGAGACAGAGCTGTGGCAGCGGCTGCTCACCAAGCGTGATGTCACCTGTCTGGTGGTCTCCCATCGCCGCGCCGCCCTGTCGAGGGCGGATCAAATCCTGCTCATGGACGGAGGGAAAATCGTGGATCGCGGAGGCCTGTCCGACCTGTTGGAGCGATCGAGGTTGATGCGCTCGTTGTGGGCTGACGAAGGGGACGCGGCCTAGCCCGCGAATTCCCGGACCGGCAGACCTGTCACGCCCGGCATGGCCATGAAAAGCGACCCGGCCAGCGGATCGTCGTCAGGCTCCAGATTCTCTCGTGACGTGGTGATGTAGAGCTGGTCGAGATCTGGTCCGCCAAACGTGCATGCGGTCACTTGTCTCGCCCCAACCTCGATCACCTCGTCCAGGTCGCCCTCGGCCGTGTACCGATGAACCGCACTCCCTCCGAATAGGGCTACCCAGATCCCACCTTGCGCGTCAACGGCCAGACCGTCGGGCCCGCCGTGCTCGGCTGGTATCGACGCGAACGTGCGACGCCCGGACAATCCAGTGTCTGAGTCGTAGTCGAACACCGAGATCTCGTGGGTTGGCGTGTCGACGTAGTAGACCAGCGAGTCGTCAGGGCTCCAGTCGAGGCCGTTGGAAATCGTTACCCCGTCCAGAACGACGGTGACCGACCCATCCGGGTCGAGCCGGTAGAGCGACCCGGCCCCCGGCCGCTTGTCATACGCCATCGAGCCGCAATAGAAGCGGCCGTCGGGATCACATCCCCCTTCGTTCATCCGCACGTCCCCACCTGCCCACAAATCACCAAGGCGAGTGATCGTCCCGTCCGGTCCCTCGAGGGCGAAGCCACGCTCGATGCCCTGCACGGCGCCCCCGGCTCGGCGAGGCCTGATGATTGCGGCGATGTCATCGACGTGACGTCGTTCGATCGAACCGTCGAGACCGAGGGACATGACATCGCCGTCGAGCATGTCGACCCAGCGCAACCCACCCCAGGCCTCGGACCAAACCGGGCCTTCGGCGTGATAACAAATGGGGTCGGTGAGCGTCTCCGCTTTCATGGGGAGACCTAGACCGCTACCGCTGGAGGTGGGGTAGGCGACGCTCCCCCACCGGTGAATGCGGCGACGAGACGCATGAATCCAATCATGATCATCCAGACGCCCGCGACGATCGCGACAGCGAACAGGGTGATCTCGGGCCAGGTGATGGCGATGATGCCGGCGGCTATCGACGCCAGGCCGGACACCAGCTCCCAACCCCAGCCTGGGCCACGATCGACGACGGACCCGATCGACTCGATCAAGCCTCCGACCACCCAGAAGACCGAGAGAACGATCAGCAATGCCGGGAGATTGCGGAGCGGCCGGAGGAATAGTGCCGTGCCGGCGATCAGGGCAAGGACACCGAGGATCACCGCCAGGACCCTGCCTTGCCCCGCCTGGAACGCATTGACCACCAACAAGATCCCCCAGATCAGGATGTCGATGCCGAGAAGGATGACCAGGAACACGATGGTCACCTCCGGCCAGACGAGGGCGAGGATGCCGGCCATGATCGAGATGATCCCAAACAGAATCAGGGCCCATCTCGGCCATGCCAACGAGTGGGCGGCGGCCGATTGCGTGGTCATCTACAACTCCAGGTCGACTTGCGGGGAAGTTAGCCACGACGACGAGAGGACGCCGGTGACCTGACCGCTCATCGACCAGTCATCAGGTGAGCTGCTCGCCCAGGAAGGCAAGCGTTCGACCCCACGCTTCGTCGAAGGCGGCCGGGTCGAAGGTGTCACCGTCCGGCTCGGCAAACCCGTGACGGGTGCCCGGGTACTCATCGACCTCGACCTCGAGGTTCTCTAGACGCATCGTTGCCTCCATGAAGGCGGCTTCATCGTCCGACACGTACTCGTCTTCCTCGGCGAGGTGGATCAGGTAGGCGGCTTTGGACCCGGCGAAGTCGATCTGCTGGCTGCCATAGAAGGAGATTCCCGCACTGACCAGGTCGGCCAGACGCACCGATGCCCACAGAGCGAGAGACCCGCCCATGCCAAAACCCACGATCGCGATCGGGCCCTCGGTTGACTTCTCGTGAAGGAGCTTTGCCGAAGAAAGGACCAGCGAGGCGAGCCGATTGGGGTCGGCCTTACCCAGATGGTCGAGTGCCTCCTGCTCTGAGGCCGGTAGCTCGCCGAAGTTGATGTCCGGGGCCAGGACCGTGTAACCGTGATCGGCGAGGTCATCGCACAAGCTCTTCACCGATGGCGTCAGGCCCCAGAACGAATGGAGAACCATGACTCCGGGTCCCGGACCTGAGTCACCGGAGATGAAGTAGGCGAGGTCCCGTACCACCTCGCGAACCTACCGGGCCTACGCTGGTAGGAGATGACCTCGGCGGTCGCCCCTCTTCGCTATGGCTCTTTCCGCACGCTCTGGGTGGCGTCGATGCTGTCCGCATTCGGCACGTTCATCCAGAGTCTCTCCTCGTCCCAGTTGATGTTCGACCTCACCGGGTCCAATACGTGGGTCGGTCTCATGGTGGCCTCGACCTCCCTCCCCCTCCTCTTCTTCGCCCTTGCCGCAGGCGCCCTCGCCGACATGTTCGACCGGACCAAGCTGATGCTGGTCGCCCAAGGGATCATGGGGGGATCGGCTCTCGCCATGGCCCTCCTCACCGCGTCCGGAGCGATAACGCCAGGACTCCTGCTCGGGCTCGGCTTCGTCCTCGGCACCGGTGTGGCTCTCAACCTCCCAACCTGGCAAGCACTGCTCCCAGACATGGTGCCCCGGGGCCTTATCGCCTCGGCCGTGGCGCTCCAGTCGGCCGCCTTCAACGTGGCTCGCGCCGTGGGACCGGCGCTGGGTGGGTTCATCTATGCGGTTTTCGGAGCCGCAGTCGGTTTCGGAATCAATGCTCTCACCTACGGTTTCGTCATCGCCGGGCTCCTCATGGTGAGACACACCTTCGAGAAGAGAGAGCGCGATCCGGCACCGCTCGGCACCGCCATCCTGCTCGGCATCCGCTACGCCAGGTTCACGCCGGTGTTTCGACGGCTGCTCCTGCTCGTCTCATTGTTCGCGATCACCTCGTCCGTCGTGCAGTCGGTGTTGCCAGGACACAATGAGGCACTCGGGGGCACGGCCACCACACTCGGAATCCTGCTCGGCGCCATGGGAGTGGGCGCCCTGGTGGCGACTGTGGTGCGACAGCGTTTCGTCGACCGATTCCACCGGTGGGCCCCGATGGTGACGATTGGTCTGTTCGGCCTGGTCGGGATCGGTCTCGGTCTGTCCACCAGCATCACTGCCGCCGCAGTCTTCATGTTCTTCTCCGGGGCCTTCTGGGTGCTCACCCTGACCAACCTGAACGCCACCGCACAGTTGATGGCGCCGGAATGGATAAGGGGCCGCGCCATGTCGCTCTACAGCTTCTCCTTCCTCGGCATCATGCCTTTGGGATCCATTCTCTCCGGGGTCCTCGCCGACGCGGTGGGGACCGGGACTGCGATCGTCATCCTGTGCTCGGCTTCGGTCCTTCTCGGGGCCCTCGTGCCGTTGTTCCACCTACCGAGCCTCGATCAAATCGAATCGCCGGAGTTCACACCCGACCGTCCCGGCCCATTGCACGAAGAGGAGACGGTCGAAGGCGGCCCGGTACTGATCTTGAACACGTGGAGGATCGATCTCGCCGACCTCGAGGAATTCATCGCCATCATGAATCTGGTGAGGCTCGTACGGCTTCGCACCGGCGCCTATCGATGGCGTCTGTTGCGGAACGTCAGCGACCCCACCCGGCTCACCGAGCTGTTCGCCACCGGCTCCTGGGAGGAGCACCTGGCCCAGCATCGCCGCATCGACGACGCCTCGGCGGACATCATCGCGCGGGCCCGTTCGTTCGACCGGGCCGATGGGCCGGTGACCAGACATCTGATCTCAGTGGATGTCGAGGATCCACCCAATTTCGACGAATTGATCAGCACCCACGAGGTGATGCACCAGACCGACGGCTCCATCCCGACCATGGCCGATCAGGACGCGGACTGAGGTGATCCCCCGTCCCCGGCATCTCCTCCCCCAGGAGCGGAGCGACGTTGGGGGAGGTGGCCCGAGAATCCCCCCTCCCCGCCTTCGGCGGTACTCCCCCCTGCGGGGGGAGAAACAGGGCCGGAGGGGGTTCCGGTACTCCCCCCTTCGGAGCGAGAAAACTCCATCTCCCGCTTGAATTTCTTCCAGTCGGATTTCTTCGTCGACCACACGATGTCAACGACGATCTCGACAAGTCCGATCACGACCAGCGCCCAGACGACCCACGTCGGGACCCCAGCGGCGACTGCAGCGCCTAGAAACACGAATGGCATCAACTTGGTGACGATGGCTCCCGACGCGTGCATCCAGGCCCGCGAGGTCGCCGGCGCCCGGAGATAAGTGCCGTAATCGAGTTTCACTCCGGGCTGGGGCTGGGTGAGCTTCCCGATGAACCAGTGGGTGAATCTCATTCCCATGAGACTGCCCACCACCAGGTGGGTCAAACCGTGGGTAGTGACCAGGATGATCCCGAACCCCAGCAAGAACACCACCGCCGAGCCGGCTCCCTCCAGGTAATAGCTCCAACCCACCAGAACCAGGCCGATGAGGGTTGCTCCGATGATCAGCACGTTGCCGAGCCAGATCGGGACCGCGATCAGCACCCATCTCTTGAACGCAGCCCGGTCGATCCGGGCGATCCGATCCGCGTATTGCTCGGCCAGGTCCGGATCACGCTTGACTGCCTCCACCGCCGTCCAGAAGCCGCTAGGCCCGACGGGCGAGCCCGCCGAGACCGCCCGCTCCGCTTCGTCCAGGGTCGCCCCGACCCTTGAGCCGTCCATCGCCCTCATGTAAGTACGGTGCGAAGGTGCAACCCGTGCATCCCGTTTGGTGTTCTCCTTACGATGGATGATCTGACGGCAGCCCTGGCCAGGGACCTCGACGCCGCCTTCCCCACCCTGGTGGAGAGTGCCGGCTCGAAGCTCTATTGGGGCTTGCGCCGGCTCTGCGGCGACCATCAGGAGGCCGAGGATCTGACCCAAGAGACCTTCATCCGGGCATATCGATCGCTCGGTGGGTTCGACCGGGACAGGTTCGAAGAGCTCAGGCTGTCGCCATGGCTGTGGACCATCGCCCTGAATCTGGGCCGGAACCATCTTCGGAGCCGATCGAGGCGGCCCACGTTCGTCGACATGAACGAACACGCCGCGTCGGAGGACCCGGAGCCACCCGACACCATCGCCTGGGACGATCGGCTCTCAGCATTGCCGATCAACCAACGAAGGGCGGTAGTGCTTCGGCACGTGGTCGGGCTCGGGATCGGCGAGATCTCGGAGGCCACGGGGCGACCGGAGGGCACGGTCAAGGCAGACATCCATCGTGGACTGGAGCGCCTGAGACGACTGATGGAGCAAGAACAATGAGTATCGAAGACCAACTGTCAGGGCTCGCCGGCGGACTGCCGGACGGAATCAGCGAAGGAGTAGCCCTCGGCACCGGGCTGGCGGACGGGTACGACCTCTACCCATCACCGCTGGGCGAGGTCGTGGTCACGTTCAACACCGAGGGGGTCTCATCTCTCGATCTCGCGACCAAGGGCTACGAGAGGCGATTCGCCGACCGGCACGGTCGCCGCCTGCTCCGGGCCGAGCCTCCTGCCGACTGGGGCCGACATATCCCGGAGGCGATGGAGGCAGGGACCCCCGGCCGTCTGCCAGTCGACCTCAGGGCGCGGACGCCGTTCGAGAACAGGGTCCTCCAAATTGCCGCCACCATTCCTAGAGGTGAGGTCCGACCCTATGGCTGGCTGGCCCGGGAGGCGGACAAGCCCGGGGCGTCCCGGGCGGTCGGATCTACGATGGCCCGCAACCCGATCCCGCTCATCATCCCTTGCCACCGGGTGGTGCGATCCGACGGCCACCTTGGCGAGTACTCGCTGGGTGGGCCTCACAACAAGTGGGAGTTGCTCACCCATGAAGGGGTGGAGCCGGCGCGTCTCGTCGAGCTGGCCGAGCATCGTGTCCGGGTCCAGGGCGATCCCTCCACCGGGGTGTACTGCCATCCCACCTGCCATGTCATCAGGGCATCGGGGGAATGGAACGTGGCCGACTTCACCTCGACTGCCGCTGCCCAATCGGCCGGTTTCCGACCGTGCGAGGTCTGCAGGCCCGGTTAGCCGCCCTCTACCGGCGCCGGTAGCCTCCCGTGGCCTATGGCGAACAACGGGATTGAGAAACTGGCGGTTGACACCGTAAAGGCGCTGGCCATGGATGCTGTGCAGAAGGCCAACAGCGGTCATCCCGGGATGCCAATGGGTATGGCCGAGATCGCGGTGACCCTCTGGGGCCGTTTCCTCAAGGTGGACCCGACGGTCCCCGACTGGCCCGACCGGGACCGGTTCGTCCTCTCCAACGGGCACGGCTCCATGCTCCTCTATTCCATGCTCCATCTCTGCGGCTTCCCGCTCACGATGGACGACCTGAAGAGTTTCCGGCAGTGGGGCAGCCACACTGCGGGGCATCCGGAGATCCACCAAAAGCTGGGGATCGAGATGACGACCGGGCCGTTGGGCCAGGGATTCGCCACCGGCGTCGGGATGGCCATCGCAGAGACACATCTCAGGGCCCGTCTCGGCGAGGAACTGGTCAATCACCGGACGTTTGGTTTCGTCAGCGATGGCGACCTGATGGAGGGAGTGAGTGCCGAGGCCGGATCACTTGCAGGCCGGTTCGCGCTCGGCAGGCTCATCTACCTGTACGACGACAACGACATCTCGATCGACGGGTCAACCGACATCACGTTCGCCGAAGACGTCGCGAAGAGGTTCCAAGCCCAGGGCTGGCACACCCAGGAGATCGACGGGCACGACCTCGAGGCCATCGACGAGGCGATAGAGGCCGCGATCAATCTCGAGGATCGGCCCTCTCTCGTCATCTGCCACACCCATATCGCACACGGGGCCCCCAACGCCCAGGACACCGCGGCATCACACGGCTCCCCGCTGGGCGATGCGGAGATCGCCTTGGCCAAGGAGGCGATGGGATATCCACTGGAGCCCGCGTTCCACGTCGAGCCGGATATCTACGAGTTCTTCGAGACGGCCACTGCCTGGGGCAAAGAGGAGCGCACGAATTGGGCCAAGCGATTGGAGAATGCGGGCGAAGACGAGCGAGAGCTCTGGAAACAATTGCACTCACCGGTGCCGGTCGAGTTGAAGGGCCCGGGCTTCACCGCGGGTGAGAAGATGGCTACCCGCTCCGCCTCGGGCAAGCTGTTTGCTGAGATCGCAGAGAAAGCGCCGGGCTTCCTCGGTGGATCCGCCGACCTCGTCGCCTCGACCAAGACCGTCATCGACTCATCTCGTCGCTACTCGTCGGCCGACCCGTCCGCCCGGGACATCCCGTTCGGGGTGAGGGAGCATGCCATGGGGTGCATCACCAACGGGTTGGCAGTGCATGGAGGTCTGAAGCCATACGCAGCCACCTTCTTCGTGTTCAGCGACTACATGCGCCCCGCCGTCCGTCTCTCCGCGTTGATGTCAGCTCCTTCGGTGTGGGTGTGGACCCACGATTCCGTCTTCCTCGGAGAGGATGGCCCGACTCATCAGCCGATCGAGCACCTCCCCTCCTTGCGAGCCATGCCCAATCTGTGGATGGTTCGGCCCGCCGACGCCAACGAGACCCTCGCCGCGTGGGAAATTGCCCTCAATCGAACTGATGGCCCGGTCGGCCTCCTCCTAACCCGTCAGGATGTGCCCAACCTGGAGACCGACCCTGACGGGGTGAAGAAAGGCGGCTATGTGCTCCGGGACGGCGCCGATGCCACGCTCATCGCTTCCGGTTCGGAACTGCATGTCGCCGTCGAAGCGGCGAATCTCCTCGATGGCGAAGGTATAGCGGCGCGCGTGGTGAGTCTCCCCTGCTGGGAGATCTTCTTCGAGCAGGACGAGCCATATCGATCCGCCGTACTCGGGTCAGCGCCCAGGGTCGCGGTAGAGGCGGCCTCCCCATTCGGCTGGGAACGCTTGGTGGGCCAGGATGGGTTGATTCTCGGGATCGACCATTTCGGGGAGTCGGCGCCCGACACCGTGATCGCCGAAAAGCTCGGCTTCACCGGTCCCGCCGTCGCCGTCCGGGTCCGGGACCATCTCTCGAAATGAGGTGAGCCGGCGGGCCGACGTCGTGGTGGTAGGCGCTGGGATCGCCGGCATCTCCGCGGCCTACGAGCTCACGGTCAAGCACGGGATCGGGAACGTCGTGATCGTGGATCCGCGCCCACCCATGTCGCTCACCTCGGACAAGTCGACCGAGTGCTATCGCAACTGGTGGCCGAACCTCCCAATGGTGGGACTGATGAGCAGATCGATCGACCTGCTCGAGAAGCTGGCTGCCGAGTCGGGCAACAGCTTCGCCCTGAATCGCCGAGGCTATGTCTTCGTATCGGGAGATGAGGAGAACTTTCACCGGATGGTCGAGGATGCCCATCACACCTCGACCCTCGGTGCCGGCCCGGTGCGTTTCCACCCCGGGCCCTTCCCATACCGTCCTTTTCCACCTGAGGGTTTCCTCGGGGCTCCGGAAGGCGCCGACATCCTGGTCGGGGCCGACGAGGTGCTCGATCATTTCCCGTACCTGAGTCCACAAGTCGTCGGTGCGATCCACGTGAGGAGAGCAGGCTGGTTCAGCGCCCAGCAGCTCGGGGCGTGGATGCTGGACCAGAGCAAGGACAGAGGGCTGGAGTTCGTGGCCGACGCAGTGTCCGGCATCGACGTGTCCGCAGGCGAGATCCGTTCGGTCTCGCTGGCCGGTGGTGACGAGATTGTCACCGAGGTGGTCATCGACGCAGCCGGGCCGATGGCCGGAAGGGTTGCCGCCCTGGCCGGCGTCGACCTACCACTCTTCTCGGAGCTTCACGTCAAGGTGGCCTACCGGGATCACCTTGGTGTCGTCCCAAGGGATGCCCCGATGGTCATCTGGAGCGACACCCAACATCTCGACTGGAGTCCCGAGGAGCGGGAGGCGCTGGCCGAACAGGGCCGGGATGACCTGCTCGGCGAGATGCCGATCTTCTGCCATTTTCGACCCGAGGGCGGGGAAGCCTCGCCGTATCTACTTGGTCTCTGGGAGTACCACGGCGTGGTGCAGGAGCCGTCGTGGCCCCTTCCCGAGGATCCCCTCTACCCCGAGGTCGTGGTCCGGGGGTTGACGACCATGGTTCCGGGGTTCGACGTCTACCGGGAGCGTCTACCCCAATCAGTCGTCGACGGCGGCTACTACACCAAGACCAAGGAGAACCGCCCCCTCGTCGGCCCTGCCGGCCCGTCCGGGTTCAATCTGATGGCGGGGCTCTCCGGGTTTGGGGTCATGGTCGCCGCCGGGGCGGCCGATCTGCTCGCCAAGCACGTCACCGGCAAAGAGTTGCCTCCCTATTCGGACGCGTTCCTCCTCGAGCGCTACGACGACGCCGACTATCTGGCTTCGATAACAGGCCCCACGGGCCAGCTCTGAGCAGGGGTCCTACTCCTCCAGCACGGAAAGGACGTTCCCGGCTGGATCCTGGAACCAGGCGATCGGCGGGCCCTGGTCACGCATGATCCCCTTTTCGTCCTGATTCATCTGCTGGTAACGCACCATCTCGATCCCTTTCCGGGTCAGGTCGTCAACCGCACGATCGATGTCCTCGACGGGGAAGTTGAGGATCGTGAACGTGGCCGGGGTGTGGTCCGGCTTGGGATAGATGAGAACGTCCCCGCCTCCGTTGATATGGAGACCGAGCATCCCGTTCTCCTCGGTGACGCTCAATCCCAACGTCTCCTCGTAGAACTGGCGCGCACGGTCGAGGTCATCTACCGAGAACCCGCTGTAGGCCTTGGTGTTTTCGAACACAGCCACCTCCTGTGGTCCATGCGAGATGAGTTTCCCCAAACGGGAGAGTCTCAATCGCGTTGGATGCAGACACCGATTCGAGAAGGCCGGCCCTATTTTGTGACGTGGGCGTAGTCACGTCGCCCGATCTCACCACGGTCGAGGCACTTTGCCGCTTTCGGCTCGCTCTCGCCGACCAGGGATATGCGGTCGAGCTCCGGAATGCTTCACCGGGGCTGCGGGAGTTGCTCCTTCTTTGCGGTCTGGACGGGGTCCTACCCCTCGTACACCAGGGGCAACCCGAAGAGAGGGAACAACCGGTTTGTGTCGAGGAAGAAGTTGAGCCCGGCGATCCTGCCCTGTGATATCTCGAGGACCTGAATCGCCCAGGGCACATAGCCGCCGTCGGGTCCTGGTTTGTACTGGCCGAACGCAGGCAGACCATTGGCCGGCTCGATGGGGATGACCACCGAACCGCGGCAGCCGATGCCTGTGCCCAGGAACCAACCCCTGATATCCGCAAGGCCTCGAAGCCAGAGGTCATAGGGCGGCATCGACTGCACCACATCGTCGTGAAGCAGAGTGACGAGCGAGTCGAGGTCATACCGCTCGAAGGCGTCGACGTACCGACTGAGCAAGGCTTGTTGCTCTTCGTCCATGGGCAGGAAGGGGTCCGATTCGGCGGGCTCGATCTCCGACAGCGTCGCCCGCGCCCGTTGCAGTGCGCTGTTTACCGAGGCAACCGTGGTCTCGAGCAAACCGGCGACCTCGTCGGCCTTCCAGCGGAGCACCTCGCGCAGAATCAGGACCGCCCGCTGTCGGGCGGGAAGACGTTGCAGAGCTGTGATCAGGGCGAGACGCACCGATTCCCGCGAGATCGCGATATCGGCCGGATCGGCGGCCGGGGAAAAAATGACGCTGTCCGGGACCGGCTCGATCCAGGTGATCTCAGGCAGCGGAGCCGGCAGCATTGTGTCGGCAGTGGAGGCAGGCCCGAGGTCCATGGGGCGGGCCCGGCGCTTCCTACCCTCGAGCATGTCGAAGCAGACATTGGTCGTGATTCGGTAGAGCCAGGTCCTGAGTGACGAACGGCCTTCGAATCGGTCGCTGGCCCGCCAAGCCCTGATCAAGCTCTCCTGGACCGCATCCTCCGCCTCCATTGACGACCCCAGCATCCGGTAGGCGTAGCCGGTGAGCTCGCGCCGATATTGCTCGAGGTCCTCGAACGAGGCCGCATCCCTCCTGGCTTCTGTCGCTGTCGATTCGGTCATGTCAACCCCCAGTATGGGACATCTACACCTTCAGTCGGACAGGGAATACACCTCCTGCCGGATGACTCTCGGGATTGATTCTGGCTCTGATTGGGGTCTGAATCGAAGGGGTAAACCCCAGAGCTGTCCACTCTCGCGTCCGAGAGGAGAAACCATGCAGAACCCATCCATCACCACAAAGGAACTGTCGATCCCCAAGCTGCGCGAGGTACTCGACGGTGAGGTGATCTCACCAGACGATGGTTCTTACGATGAAGCACGGGCGGTGTACTACGGCATCGACCGTAAGCCGGAAGTGATCGTCCGTCCAACCGACTCCAAAGAGGTCGCGTACGTCGTGTCTGTTGCCCGTGATACCGGTACCGAGCTCGCTGTCCGCAGTGGGGGCCACAGCATCGCCGGCTACGGGAGCTCCGACGGTGGAATCGTCCTCGATCTGTCCGCGATGAAGGCGGTACATGTCGACACGAAACAGCGCACCGTTTGGGCCCAAGCCGGTTTGACAGCCAGTGAGTTGACGAACGCCCTCGGCGAGCATGGGCTCGCCGTTGGGTTCGGCGACAACGGATCTGTCGGCATCGGAGGAATCACCCTCGGAGGTGGCGTCGGTTTTCTCTCTCGTAAGCATGGCTTGACGATCGACTCACTCCTGGCTGCCGAGCTGGTCACAGCCGACGGGAAGGCCCTTCGTGTTGACGCCGAGAATCATCCGGACCTCTTCTGGGCGATTCGTGGCGGGGGCGGAAACTTCGGCGTGGCGACCAGATTCCAGTTCCGACTGCACGAAGTGGATGAGATCGTGGGTGGGATGCTGATCCTTCCAGCCACAACGGACACCGTTGCCGGGTTCGTCGAATTGGCGGCCGCGGCTCCGGAAGAGCTCTCCACAATCGCCAACGTGATGAAGGCGCCGCCAATGCCGTTTCTCCCCGAGGAGCTGCACGGGCAGGTCATTCTCTTCGGCCTGCTCGTCTATTCAGGCGACCCGGAGGTCGGAGAATCCGTGGTCGCACCGTTCCGGGAGCTGGCCACCCCGTTGCATGACATGGTCGAGCCAGGTCGGTACGCGAGTATCTATGACGACGAAGAGGAAGGCCCTCCTCCAGGGGTGTTCGCGGTACGCAATTTCTTCGTCGATGACATCGATCGCGCCGCCGCCGAGACAATCCTCGAACAGGTCGACGCCTCAACTGCCGCGATGGCGGTGACTCAGATCAGGGTCCTGGGCGGCGCCATCTCCCGGGTGCCCGACGAGGCAACGGCCTACGCCCACCGACGACGGCCGATCATGCTCAACGTCGCGTCGATGTTCCAGCAATCGGACGAAGCCGGGGTCCACGAAGCGTGGGTCAACGGGCTGGCCACGGCCCTTGGCGACGACGGCGAGGCTTATGTCAACTTCATCGGCGACGAGGGCCAGCGGCGGGTGCGACAGGCGTATCCGGGCCCGACCTGGGCGCGGCTGCGAGAGGTCAAGAACCGATACGACCCGATGAACCTGTTCCGGCTCAACCAGAACATCCCACCCGCCGAGTCCTGAGCGACTGAAGCCTCCAGGTGATGAGACGAATCAAACCAACTGGCATCCGACTTCATAGGACCGGCACAGCCAGCCCTGCACCTCGTCATCGAGGTCATCGATCGAGGTCACGCGTAGGTGGTATCCCCAGTCCCTGCGGCCGTAGAACTCGACCTTGGAAAAGCGTGGGCTCTCGATCCGCTCTTTCAGCCAGAACGAGAAGCTCATCCCCCGTTCTGAGACGGCGCCCATGCCGGCGAACCGGGCCCGGACCATGAATGCGAGCCGGGTCTTGTTTGCAACGATCGTGTAGGGCCCACAGTTACCCACCATCTCTTGGAGCTTGTCCCAATAAGCCCAGGCTGTCGGCCCTTTGCCCTCCATGAACTGCTCCACCGTGTGCCGACCGCACGAGTGTGACATGTTCCGCGTGACGAATCTCTTGCCACATGAGGGGCAAGTCCACAGATCGGACGTGTCGACATCCATCGTCAGCCGGCAACGGCCAGCTCGTGATGGGGCTGGAGGGCATAGGTGATGGCATCCTGAGGTGTCATCTCGGCTCCGGCATGGCGGGCCTCTGCAAGTGCAGGCTGGTCGGTCTCGGCCGCCACTCCGGCCGCGTCGAGCAACTCTGCGATCAGGGCCCATCGGACCAGTCCGACTCGTGACCTCGTGGCATTTGCGGCGCCCAGTGCCGTCATGGCACGCACCGGGTCGTTCTCGACAAAAGCGAGCCAGGAGACTGCATCCAGGAAGACAGCCAGCGATTCCAGGCTCCTCGCTCGGTCTAGATGCTCTGCGGCTTCCTCCAAAGCAAGGCGGGCGCGCCCGATCTCTCCTGCGACGAGATGAGTCATCGCCACCTGGCTGTAGGTCTGGATCAGCAAAGAGACGATCTCTAGGCGTCTTGCGATCTCGAGAACCTCCAGATGGTTGGCCATGCCCGTGGCCAGATCGCCGTCGAGAGTCGACATGGCCGCCTGAAAACTGAGCGAATAACCGAGAACAAACGGGTCATCCAGGGAACGAGCAATAGCTACTGCCTCGGCGATCTGCTGTCGCGGCTCGGGGTCAGAGGCCTCCTCGTAGAGAAGCGAGCCCGCCAGCATCAGTCGCGACCAGGCCTCCGTCTCGCGGTCCCCCGACTGCAGGGACAATTCGATCGCGGGCCGGGCGTAGGAAATGGCGGTTGCTCCCTCGCCCCTCTCCATGCGGAAGCCCGCGGTGACGAACAGGAGCCGGGCCCTGAGGTGATCGTCGAGACGATGACTGACCTCGACGAACGCGGCGGTGTATCTATCAGTGTCGAGCCAATGGTCACCCTGCCACGCCAGTATCCAGCAGTTGGTGTACAGGGAGGCAGCCAACTCGATGCGATCCGCGGTCAATGCCCAGTCGGCCGCCGAACGAAAGTTTGGCCAGTCATGCGACAGCGCGTTGATCGTCTCTCTTTGCCGGGGTCCGCGCATCATGGGATAAGCCGTGATGATCACTGATTCGTAGTGCTCGGCATGACGAAGCCGGGTCGCCTCCTCATCGCCGGCCGCGGCGAGTCTTTCTGCCGCGAACTCCCGCATGGCGGTCCCCATGCTCATCCGGCCCCCCGAGTCGACCGAGATCATGCTCTGTGCGGCGAGCGTCTCCAACCCGAGGAAGACATCGGGCGCGTCGCCGCCGACCACCGCCTCCGCCGCTTCGAGCGTCCATCCATTCACGAAGACGCCCAAACGACGGAACAGGGTCTGATCAGGCTCAGAGAGCAGTCCGTGACTCCATTCGATGGTGGCCCTGAGGCTCTGTTGGCGGGTCGGAAGGTCAGGCGAAGTAGTGGCCAGATCGAGGACTCCACCCAGGCTCTGCAGGATCGCCTCGGGCGGCAGCAACCTCGCACGGGCGGCCGCCAGCTCGATCGACAGCGGGTACCCCTCCATTCGGGCAACGAGGTCGCGTACCACCTCGGCATTGGACGGGCTCAGCTCGAAATCGGGGCGGACTGCTCGTGCTCGCTCTATGAAGAGACGGACTGCTGGAGACGCCTCGATTTCGTCGTAGCCTCCGCGTTCGGGCGCAAGCTCCAGAGGATCGACTCGGATCTCTCGCTCGGCGCCGATTCGGAGGGCGGCCCTGCTGGTCACCATGATGCGGAGGTCCGCGCATCCAGCGAGAAGCTCGGCGATGCCCACCGCAGCGCCTGTGACCCGCTCGAAACCATCGAGCACAAGCAAAGCCTCGAGCGCTGCGTGATGATCGATGAGAGCATCGAGCATCGAGTGGCTCGGGTCAGCGGCCACACCGAGCTGCTCTGCCATCGCCTTCGCCACCCGCTCGGCATCGGCTTCGTTGGACAGGTCTACATAGCCCACGCCGTCCGTGAAACGCGCGGCGAGGCTTGCAGCCACGGCGATGGCCAGGCGGGACTTGCCGATCCCGCCCGGGCCCGTGAGCGTGACCAGGCGTGCCCCCTCGTCGATGAGACGAATCACTGCAGAAATGTCGTCGTCGCGGCCGATCAACGCTGTCGCGTGGATCGGCAGGTCGACCTCTCGGCGACGCGCATGTACCGGTGGGAAGTCTCCCGGCAGGCCGGGCCCCTCCAACTGGTAGAGGCGCTCGTTTCGGCTGAGGCCCTTCATGACATACAGGCCGAGTTCCCTGCACTTGACCGCGGTGTCGCTGATCAGCGAGCGGGTCGTCTCCGAGATGAGGACCTGCCCGCCCCATGCTGCGGACATGATTCGGGCCGCCCGGTGGACGTCGATGCCCGTGTAGTCGTCGCCGATCAATGTCGGGGCGCCGGTGTGGATGCCCATCCGAACCTTCACCTCCGCCCGACCCGGCCAATCTGCGCTGTCGAAAGCCTGCTGGGCCTCGATGGCGCTTCGGACGGCTTCGCCGGCCTCTGCGAAGGCCGCGAACAGGCCATCGCCTTCACTGCCGAAGATCGCACCGCCGTGCCGATCGACCGCTCGCTCCGTGATCTGGCGGTATGTGGCCAGGAGTTGCGGATAGTCGGTCCCGATCCGTTCGAGCAGACCGGTGGATCCTTCGATGTCCAGGAAAAGAAGCGTGACCGTTCCGCCGGGAAGCGTCATGTGCTCTCGTCGTGGAGACCGATGAACTCGAGGACCCGGCTCCAGGCATCTGCCGACTCCCTCGAGAATCGCTCCTGCTGCCGGTCGAAGAAGGAGTGAGGCGCGTCGGAATAGACGACCACCTCGTTTTCCACGCCGGCATTCTCCATCGCCTGCCGGAACCCCTCGACCACCTCGTTCGGGATCCCGGGGTCATCCCCACCCATCAAAGCCAGGATGGGGCAGGCGAAGTCGCTCACTTCTTCCATCGGCCCCATCGGTGGGCGCAACGGATTCCCGTAGAACCCGATGGCGCCGGCGAGGCCGTGCCCGGCTGCGGCCTGATGCCAGGAGTTGGAACCTCCAAAACAGAAGCCCAGGGTGAAGATCGACCGGGCCGGGTCGGTGTCACGGAGGTGGGCCACGGCGGCCGCGGTGTCGGCGGTGACACCTTTCAGAGTGGTGCGAGGGACGTGCTCCTTGTAGGCGAATTCATCGTTCCTCTTGCCCACACCCGCGGTCCGTCCGAAGTAGTCGATCGCCACCGCGTCATAGCCATGCTCGGCAAGCCGGAGCGCCAGTTCCTCGTAGAAATGGTGCAACCCACGCACGTCCGGGAGGATGACCACGCCTGGCCCTTTGCCATCGGCGCTGGTGGCCGAGAAGGCAGCGAACCGATTCCCGTCGACGGAGGCCAGCACGAGGTCGCGACCCGAGGCACCACCCTCGATGGGATCGACTGGCGGTAGGGCATCGCCGTTGTAACACATAGGCACGAAACTACCCGACGATGACGCAGCCAAAGCCGGAACTCGAACTCACCTGGGACCAGGCACTCGCCTGGCGACTGGGTCGACAGCTCCTCGATTCGCCCGGGAGCGATCCGGTGCGGGTCATCTCGAAACTTGGGGGCGTACAAACGCAGGTTGCCTCCTCCGCGATGCAGGCAGTCGCCATCAGGAGCAAGCGCCTTGCCGACATCGAGGACCTGTTGTGGGAGAAGCGACAGCTCGTGAAGACCTGGGCGATGAGGGGAACCCTGCATCTCCTGCCTGCATCGGAGATCGGTGTCTGGATTGCCGCCCTCCGCCAGCGACCGTGGAAGATCACCCCGGCCTGGGAGAAGTATCACGGGATAGACAAGGCTCAACTCGACTCTCTGACGGCGGCGATCCCGGAAGTGATATCCGGTGAGCCGATGACACGTGAGGAGTTGACTGCCGCCGTGGTGGCCAAGACCCATGATCGCGGGTTGGGTGAGGCCCTTTCCTCCGGCTGGAGCCAGGTGCTGAAGCCGGCGGCCAACAGGGGTCTGCTCGCCCAAGGACCGCCTCGTGGGCGGAATGTCACCTTCGTCGATCCCGGCTCGTGGCTGGGGAGCGCCATCACCGAGCCACCAGCCGAGGAGGCGATGCGGGTCGTGGTCGAGCGGTTTCTCGATGCAAACGGTCCGGCCACCATCAGCGACTTTGCCCGATGGTTCGGAGTCGACCCCAAGACCGGCCGGGAGTTGATGACTCCCATTGTGGACAGACAGGTAGCGGTCGACGTCGAGGGTCACCAGGGGTTGCTGACCAGCGCAGGCGCCAAGACGGCAGCGAAAATCAAACCAGCAGAGAGTGCTCATCTCCTCCCGGGGTTCGACCCTTACACCCTGGCTCCGCTCAGCCATCGTGAGCACATCATCCCCAGAGGCAAAGTCGACCAAGTATCCAAGGCCGCGGGTTGGATCGCACCGGTCATCGTGGACAACGGTCGGATCGTGGGTACCTGGGAGACAGAGGAGGGGCGTATCGCCCTCCAACCGTTCGGGAAGCTACCCAAGAAGACGATTTCGGCACTGCATGATCACGTCGAGCAGCGATATCACGGTCTCTTGGGCAAATCCGTTGCCGTAACGGTCCCGTGACGAGCCCGAGCCATGATTTCGGAGATGAAGAATGAGTGACCCTCGCCTGCGACGGCTGGCTTGGGCCCTGTGGGTGGTGACGATCCTCGCCTACGTGGTCGAGGTAGCCCTGCTATTCGCAAATGTGGGTCTCCCTGTCGCAGATGCAGCGGACGCTGTAGACCCATGGCTCCAAGCCATGGAGGACCTCGCCTTCGTTGCTGTGGGCACGCTCGGGTTGCGCGTCGTCCTTAGCCAGCCTCGAAACGCCGTCGGGTGGTGGATCATGACCGCCGGCCTCGCCTTCCCCCTGGAGGGTCTGATGGCGGAGTTCACCCGGTTCGGGATAGACAGGTGGGGCTCGATCCCCATCGTCGTGCTGACGAGCTGGATCTCACTTTGGGTGTGGTTCCTTGGCTCCTTCAACATTCCGTTTCTCCTGTTGTTGTATCCCGATGGGCACCTCCCCTCAGCTCGCTGGAAGCCGGCCCTTTGGCTGACCGT
>JALDXP010000021.1:0-18958 GCA_032154885.1 Actinomycetota bacterium | reverse complement strand
CCACCGTGTTCTCGTGGTTGAGACGGCCCATCCGGGCGATCTGGCTGAACTCACCAGTCTCCGTGTTCAATCCCACCGTGTAGCCGGATTGCCTGGTCCCATTGCCGGGGAAGAGGTCTGCCCCGTATGGCGCCCCAGCGGGCACGGCGAGACCGGCGTCGTTGCTCTCCTCACCTGTGAAGAAGGTGTACGTGGAGAAGCCCTCGTCGGGGCCGGCCATGAAGGCTGAGCAGAAACGGATGAAGCCGGCGGAGGCGGGGATCGGCTCGTCGGCGGACAGCACCGAGCCCTGGCGACCTGGTCCGCTCTTGGTGCTCAGGACCCAAGACGTCACCGACGAGTCCTGGAAGTCGCGCTCGCCGAAGAAGGGGACGGTCGACTGCTCGTGATTGACGAACACCTCGACGCTCTTCTTGTCGGGCCCCGGCTTGAGCCCGATCCCGTCGGGGATGCCCTCGAACAGGACGCCGTCCACTGTCTCACCGACGGAGACGATCGGCGTCACCTTGGCCCCATTGGGAGCACCGGGGTCGAGGGTGATGTAGGCGCCCTTGTCGGTGAGGAACCCCTCCGGTTGTGGCGCCGCCGTCGCCGGAACCGCGACGGAGACGACCATCGCGGTGACGACCATCGAAGTCACCAGACGCCGGTATCTCTGCGTTCTCACTGGTTTCGCCCTCCTTGCTCGTGTGATACCCACCATCACATCCCGAGTTGTCGGGTTGCCTGCACCGGGATGGCCAGAGAGTGAACTTGTCAGCTCTAGGGACACACCAGGTACCCGAAGTGCCCTGCCATGAAACGTCGAATCCGCCCCAGGGCCATTCACTCACCCGGAGTCAAGAGACGACGCATCAACTCTTCTATTCGGTCGGACCTCGTAACGGCTCGCTTCGCGCTGTGGATCCACCACAGATGCTGCCTTCTGGTCGAGTCGGGCAAGGCATCGAATGCATCTCTCGTTCCGGGCACCACGTCCAACGCGGTCTCGAGGTCCGGTGGGATCACAAGGGCGTCAACCTCGTCGGTCTGCGACCATGATCCGTCAGCGATTGCCTCGTCGATCACCATTTGACCGGCTGCTGACATGAGCCCTGCCCCGATCAGGCGCTCGATTCGAGCCTTGTTGAGCGACGACCAGACCCCACCTTTCCTCCGCGGGGAGAACCACTGCATCCTCCGCTCCTCGTCCACCCGCTGCACCCGACTGTCGATCCAACCGAAGCAGAGGGCCTCCTCTACGAGGTCGTCGTACAGCGGACCTTCCAGATCACTGGACTTCTTCCGGTACACCACCCAGAGCCCCTCTTCACGCCCGCCGTTTCGAGCCAGCCAATCTCTCCACGCCGCCCTCGTTACAGGAGTGAGGACCTCTTTGCCGTTCGGGGAGCCAGGTTGGGCACGGGCCACAATGCTCGGCATCGGGTGGGGAACCTACCCATGGCTTCGCTCAAAGCGTGGTCTCCCGAGGGAATACGCACGTCGACAAGCACCACCCCCGAGGAGAAAGACCCGACATCAGGTGGGCCGATGGACTCCTCAGTCCGTCTTCCCCCTTATAGGAGGTGACCCTCTCGTGGGTGGAGCTGAGGGGATTTGAACCCGTGACCCCCTCGTTGCGAAAGATGTGGTCAAAACACTCTGACCAGGGGTTTTAGGCCCAGATCGCGGTCTTGTGGCGCGCCTGTGGCACAAGGCACGCGAGAGGAAGTAAGACGTCGTGAGGTCTAATGGTCTTCCGATCCCACCCGAGGTTGGTACCCGTCGGGAGACTCGGGGGGTTTCAGGTCTGGTCTACGACCGCCGAATACCGCTGCTGAGCAGCTTGGGCCGACGTTCCGAGGATCTCACCGATCTTGTTCCAGGAGATGCCGGCCAACCGTGCCGCCGCGACCGCGTCGACCACTTCACGTTCACTACGGGCCCGGGTCAGGGCAGCCCGTCGAAGTAGATACTCCTCCACCGGCACCTGGTCGCCCTCGGTTGGGTCATAGTCCTCGAACCTCTTGGCCAGTTCGTCGGCATGGTCGAGTATCTCTTGGATCGAACGGGGCATGAATTTCACCTCAGAAACTTGTCGCGGGCGGGCATGGCGTGGACGATGAACTCGATACCCTCCGCAGCGGTGACGCCGATCTCGAGCATCCGTCCGGATTCGTCTCCTCCAATCAGCATCACCAGATCGTCGGTCTGGAACACGCGAATCGGATTTCTGTACGCGTGAAGCATGTCGTTATCAGAGATCCCGTGTTTGCGGGCACTCGCCACAATCACCGGATCCATTCCCATCAAGTTAGCTTGATAAGGACTGGAGTCGCAAGGAAATGCATCGGATCTGCATGTCGCCTGTCAGGCGAGGACTCCAGCGCTCCCGGGGTGGTTGGACAGCCGTCATGCCCTTCCATGGACATCGCGCTCAATCTCGGATCATCACGACCACGTTCCCGCGCTTGTGGCCCTGCTCCACATAGCGGTGGGCCTCCGGTACCTGTTCAAGCGGGTAGAACTTGTCGATCACAGCGCGAATCGATCCGGCTGCAAGCATTTCCCGAATTGCTAGTAGCCCTTCGATCGTCTCTTTGTGGCGGCTCTGGGTGGTCACAAACCTTCCGGAATCAGACAGGACCTTCCGGGCTCTCTTAGCCGTCGTCTTTCCCGCCGCGTCGAAGACCAGGTCGTAGGTCTGTGTGCCCTTGGTGAAGTCTTCGAGCTGGTAGTCGATCACGACGTCTGCTCCGAACTCAGTAACCATGTCGAGGTTGGCGCCGCTGGCAACAGCGGTGACGTGGGCGCCCTCCCGCTTGGCGATCTGAACGGCGTAAGTGCCGACGCTCCCCGACGCGCCGTTGATTAGAAGGCGCTTTTCGGACCCGAGCCCACCCGCTCGGAAAAAGTGGAGGGCAGTCATGGCTCCCACCGGCACCGGAGCGGCGTCCTCATAGCTGATGCGATCGGGGATGGTCGCAAGTAGTCCTCGAGCCGGAACTGCGACGTACTCCGCGTGAGAGCCCTGTCGGAGCCCAGTCGTGGTCCCAAAAACTCGATCTCCAACAGCAAAGGTCTTCACGTCCTCGCCGATTGCTTCGACCTCGCCGGCGAATTCGTGGCCGAGTATCGACTTGGGTGTCTCGCCTACGAGGCGGATCAGCCACCTAGGCATCTTGCGCAGAACCACATCGCCGCGGGTGACGGTTGCGGCATGGACCTTGACCAGGACTTCGTTTCGGCCCGGCGCCGGGGTGGGGACATCGGTCAACTTCAATCCATCGGTCGAACCGGCCCTCTTCAACATGACGGCTTTCATGACCAGGACCACAACAGTGGCGAGAACCCGCGTCCTGGTGCCCCGGCGATAGAGAATGACCAGGCATGGCCAGTGACCTCGTGCTGTTCGTCACGATCGCGGAGATCGCCGGGGTGTTCGTGGGCTTCGCCGCCCTGATCAGTGTGACCCGGCGCTCGGACATTGAGGCGTCCCAACTGGCCCAGATCCAGGCGGTGGTGACCAGCGGCCTGCTTGTGGTAGTCGCCGCGCTTGTCCCCGTTGGCCTCGACTTCTACGGCGTGGGGGGTCATGGCCTCTGGGTGGCCAGCGCTCTCACCTACCTGGTCCTGAATTGGGTGGTGATCTATCTCGCCTTGCAGCGATCCGCCAACCGCGAGCAGGCCAAAGCCCAAGCTCGGCACAGTCCGGTCAGCGCGGCCCTTTTCTGGCTGATGGAGCTGGCAATCCAGATTCCGCTGCTCCTCATCGTGTTGGGCGTGAATCCCGATCTCGACGTGGCCTTCTACATGACGGCCTTGGTGTTTCACCTCTTCGAGGCGGCGTTCATCCTCGCCCAGCTCGTCTACGCCCAAGCAGGGAGACACCGCGCGGCCTAGGCGGGAGCGCATCTCAATATCCCTCTGCTCGATAGGCGACGTCAGGAAGGCCTTCGTCGCTAGATACCAGCTCCGCCGCGGCGTCCTGATCGTCGGTCATCTCCTCGAGTAGGAATGCGGTCACATAGTGGCTGACTATCTGGTGGGCCTCGCCCCGATCCCACGTGCCATCTGAGCAAAAGCCCAAAGACACCAGGTCCAGGATCCTGCGCGACCGCTCGCACTCCCCGGCGAAGATCATGTGGCCGGCATCTTCGAGCCCGACCTCGATCTTGCGTTCGGCAGCGGCGTGGTTGTAGGTGTATTCCGTGCCCCACCCGAAGGGCGAGTCGGAGTCAGCGGTCCCGCCTATGGCCAGCACAGGTACCTCGACCTCAGCGAGACCATGCGGGCCGAACATCGCAGCATCACCAGCGATCGACACGACTGCCTCGACGCGAGGATCGCTCCAGTCCGGCCACAACCCGGACGGGGCTTCGGGCAGCTCTGCCGCGTTTGCCATGTCGTCGAGTCGTGGCATTAAGGCGCCACATAGGAACATGACGGGATCCCCGGTCTCACGGGCGGTCTCACAGGTCTCTCCCAGGGCTCGAGTATCGAGACGGGCCCCACCGGCGACTTGCGCGGTGTACCCGCCGTAGGAGTGGCCGACCACGGCAACCCGCTCGGAATCGATGAGGCCCTCGTGCTCACCACCGGGCTTCGACTGACGGTCGATCTCGGTCATGAGCGTGGCCAGCTCGCGGGGCCTTTGGACGGTGGACTTCCACAAGACACCAGGGTCCAGTGATTCGTCATGGTGGGGGGCTGCCACGACGAATCCATGCGAGGCGAGCTGCTCGGCCAGCCAGCCGTAGCTGCTCGGGGCGATGGCGAAGCCGTGTGAGAGAATCACCAACGGATACGGGCCTGCCGACATCTCAGGCGGCGCTCCAACCGTTGCCCGTCCGTCGAACGTCGCCAGTGCAGTCGTCGTGTCCGAGCCGAGCATGTTGATGCCGAAGGCGTACGTGGTCGTCGCCCTGTCCTGCTCGGCCGGAATCGCTGGATACCAGTATGTGACCGGCATCGGCGCGTCGTCGCCGGCCCACCGAACACCCACGGTGAGGGGACCGGGACCGGCGAAGCGTGTCACGCTGTTGGCCTCTCCCCCACCTTCTGAAGCAGGCGCGGTGAGCGCCAGCAAATAGGCACCTGCTTGGGTCACCAACCCGACCACGACGGCACCGACCATGACCACCGAAAAGGCGAGCTTGCGGATCATCGTCGTGCCTTCCTGATGTTCCAGACGCTCAGAGCTGTGACTGCTGTGCCTGAAGGGCACGCGCTTGCCACTTCTCCTCGTCGACACCCTTGAAGATGAGCCAGAGGGCAAACACCAGCTCACCGGGGATGGCGAGCACCAGGACGACGGTCGATAACACATCGGTGAGACCGGGAGCGACGAATGTCCCGTAACTCTGGGAGAAGTAGCCGACGCCGGCGAGCACGAGCAGGATGCCGGGGATCTTGGGGAAGAATCCCGACCGATACACCAGCCAGCCGGTCAGCACTAGCGAAAGGGCGAAGAAGAAGCCCCACGTCAGAACGACGTAGTCGTTGGCTTCCTGGAAGAACAGCGCCAGTGCTTCCTGCTGTTCCACGGTGAAGACCGCCATGTATCCGGCCCCGCCGACGGCGACGAGGGTGAGGATGCTGGTGAACAAATTGCCGGCGGCCATCACGACACCCTCGGCCACCCGGGCCAAGGAGGCACCCAGCGAGATCGACCGGCTCACGGGACGTAGCAGGGCATACAAGACCGCGGCCAAGACGATCTCGATCAGGAAGATCGTTGCCTCACCGGCCATCCCCCAACGGAACAACGACCCGCTCTCGGCGATGTTCTGGGCCGTGGCCGCTGCGTCACCTGGCACGACCAGCATCGACCGCACCATCGTGGACAGCGGGTAGATGATGAATATCGCCAGATAGAGAATGCCGGCGCCTCGTGTCAGTCTCTTGAGACGGCCTACTTCTTTTTGACCGACCAGCGTACTTGTGTCACTCGTCAGGTCTGTCGTGGTGGTCATGGTCTCTCCTTCTCGATCTGTTGAATGTGGGTTGATCTACGGGGCCTCAATGTCACGCTCCCCGTCGATATCTGACGATCTCCGCACCAGCTGAGACCATCTCGGCCGCCACCAGGCCGGCGAGAATGACGTTGGCGATCCAGAAGTAGTCGGCCTCCACCATTGCCAAGGCCATTCCCAGCACTGCACCTGCGGTGATGACGACTCCGCCGGTTGACCGGGCGTAGCGCTTGATTGCCGCCGTACCTGTGTCCACGCCATTCGGATCTGCTTGGCCTAAGGCGGCGAGAACGACGTGCGATACGGCAAGGAGCACCACGACCGCAATCCCCGCAGCGATCGCGCTGCGCTGATAAGCGATTCCTGTAATAGAACCGCCTTCTAGCTGTCCGATCACCGTGGCCAGGTACCAGCCATAGGCGACCACGATCGTGCTCACCAGGACCCAGGCGCTCTTCTCCCGATACCTCATATCCTGTTCCTTCGTCGGATCGAGTCGACACACCCAACGCACGGGGAAGAATGCGGGCCGTCTCGACGGTCGCTGCGGGCGTTTTGACAGTTCGGGCCAGTCACCGAGCCACGACGTTCGACGGCCGGATAACGTTCGAGCCCGATTCATCGCGATCTGACGAATGGGGTTTGCCGGTGTAGGCAATCCCAAGCCTGAACAAGGCCCACAGCAGACCAAAGGCAGCGGTGAAGACCAACGCCAAACCCAGGTCGGGCTGAAACAAGGCCAGGGTGCCGAGCGGTGAGCCCAGCAAGGTCGGCATCAGCCAGAGAACGACCCACGCTGCGCCGAGTGTGGTGATGAGCGGAAACCACAAGCTGAACAGGCCGAAGATGCCCGACTTGGCGCGTATCTCGTCGCGATGACGCCAAGCCCAGATCATGCTGAGCAGGTAGATCAGCGGCAGAAGGACCAGAGAGATGAAAAGCGCCCGCTGGGACCAGCGGGATCCCTCGCCGTCGTAGTCGAGGCCCAGCGCCATAGCGGTTATGCCCCGGCTGAGCTGCGTCGTTTCACCGAATCCGATTCCGCTGTTTGCATTGACCAGCACGACGACGCCCTTGCGCTCGGACGGGACCAATGTGGCCAGGGATTCGAAGCCGGGACTCAACCCGGAGTGCCAGATACTCCCGTTGTCGGCATCGATGAACCAGCCGAAACCGTAGAAGGGCGATGCTGTGCTAGCCGGGCGCATCATCTGTCCCTTGCCTCCGGCGCTCAGCACATCGTCCTCGCCGTTCATCATCATTTCCACATACAGCGCCAGGTCGCCGGCGCTCGCGACGATCCCGCCCTGCGGAGCCGTCCCCCGCTCGGTGGAGTTGTCGGGAAGCGGCCGTTTGGCTGCGAACCACGGTCTGTGCCCGGTTGCCATGGACTCATGTATCTCCCCGTCGGCTACGAAGCTGTGTTCCATGCCGACGGGGTCGAGGATGTTGTCGGTTACATAGGCCTGGTACTCCTGTCCGCTGACGACTTCGATCAGGCGGCCAAGAATCTGATAGTTGGTGTTCGAGTATTCCCAGCGCTCGTCGGGCTCGTAGGCGGGCGTCACGTCTGCAAGGTCGTCGACCCGGCCCGCAAGCTCCTCCTTCCCGCCGGTGACATCCGTGTGCGACTCGTTCCCTTGCATCGTGGAGAAGCCGCTCGTGTGGCTGAGCAGCTGCCGGATGGTGATCGCACCGGCGGGCCTGCCCGAGAAATCTTCGAGATACCGCGACACCTTGGAGTCCAGGTCGACCTGGCCACCTTCGACCAGTTGCATGACGGCCAGCGCAGTGAAACTCTTCGAGATCGAGCCCGTCAGAAAGGACGTGTCCGGCGTGACTTCCTGGTTGGCTCCGATCTCGATGACACCGCGTGCGCCGACCGAGGTGATCTCGGCATCGGCCACAACTGCATAGGCCAGGCCCGGCACGCCCGAGGCCGGCATCTCATTGTCGATGAAGTCCTCGATCGATCCCTCAGCCGCACCTGCAGGCAAGGCGGCACCGAGGCCAATAGCAAGGACAGCCAGGGATCGCCGAGGGGACACTGAACTCACCTGGCTCCGGCCAAGCATCTACTGCGCCCAGTCACCGACGGGCTCCTTTCCGCCTTTGACGACCAGCCAAAGGGCAAGCCACAGCTCAGCGATGATGGAAGAGCCGGCAACCAGGACCAGGAAGACGGTCTCGAGCTCGGCGTAATTGGCCAGCAGGGCGTGGGCCAACGTGTCGATCGAATACGCGGCTCCGGCCAGGATCAGAAGGTATCCGAGGAGTCTCGGAATGTATCCCGACCTGAGAATCAGGTAGGCGATCACAATCAGGTGAACACCGAAGCAGAACAAACCGATCAACCACAAGAAGTCGAAACCACTGAGATAGGTCATCACCTGCGCCTCCAACTGCCCTGGATCGAGGGCGCTCAGCGAGTCGGCGCCTCCGACCAACTCCAGGACCAGATACAGGAATATCAACGAGGCACCGAGCAGGGTCGCTCCCACGATGCGAAGCCAGGCCTGGAGCAAGGACCAATCCCGGTTGATCTGCCGGAACACGATGTAGAGCCCCCAGGCGATCACAACATCCAAGACAAAGACAAGGATGAAGCTGGCCAGACCGGCACGGAGGAGACCCTCCGATTCCATGATGTTCGCGGCCGTGGTCGCGGCGTCGCCGGGAACGACAAGCCCCTCGATGGCAAAGAAGTTGGCGAATATCGCCAATACGAAGATGATCAAATAGGCGGTGCCACCCAACAGCGCCGCCTTGCGCGTCGACACGTCCGATGTATGACCTGTCAACGATGGAATCGTCATAGATCTAGTTGTCATCTGGTCTCCCTTCCGCCGGGCCGACCAACCAGGGACGAGAAACGAGCTCCACACTTCCCATCCGCACCTGTCAGCCCAGTGGTATCTTCCGTGGAAGAGAACCGTAAACAAGGAAGATACTTACTGTCAAGATTCTTCCGAGTAACGTAAAATCAGGCATCTGACGAGCGGAGCAAGTGGTGGTAGACGAATCCGACGCGGTAGATCAGATCAGGGCACGTCTCTCCGAGCTCTACCCTCGGCTGGATACCAAGGCATACGGGGTGACCGCTCGCATCCTCCGCTTGGCTCAGATGATCGAGACGAGGAGGGCCGAACAGCTCGCCACATATGGGTTGACTCCCGGGGAGTTCGACGTCCTGGCCACCCTCCGCCGCACCGATCAGGGTGGAGGAGTGAATCCCGGACAGTTCCTCGAGCCCCTACTGATCACGTCTGGCGGCCTCTCGAAACGGCTCGACCGTCTCGAACTAGCAGGGCTCATCGAGAGATTGCCGGATCCGGCCGATCGCCGTGGCACGCTCATCAGATTGACAAGTCGGGGGCTCGAGGCAATCGACCGCGTACTCCCGATGGTCATCGACCAGGAGGGCGAAGCGACCAGGTCCAAGCTCTCTGACCATCAGCTCGATCAGACCTCCTCGCTCTTGCGCCGCCTGAGCCGCGACCGGGACTGAAGAACGCAAGCGTCGATCGACGTCGATCAGTGAAGACCAACCTCCCATGTGTCCTGAAAGGCACCGAGCGTCGAGCCAACGATGCGGGTGCCGGCGTCGACGCACATGAGCAGCGAGGCGTCCGCTGCCTCGGACAACGCCAGGGTTGCCACGCGGTCCAGCGCCCGAACAGAAAGGGGAGCGGGCGCAACCACCAGGTCTGTCTCGATGGGCTCACCCACGAACCGCGGCAGGTCGGAGAGGCCCGAACGCTCCAAAGACTCTGTACTGCCTCCTGCAAAGAGCTCGACCTCCCACGCCTTCGCCACGCGCTGAGCGACAGTGGCAGCCATCGTGATGCTGGTCCCGCCGGTCTCCCACCCCGCGTCGGGAATGGACAGCACGATTCGCTGAGGCTGTTCAACCACGATCCGCGCCACGATGGTTGGAAGGCTCACCTGATCGAGGATCTCACCAAGTGTGGTGCCGACCGACCGGAACCTACCGACCGAGTGGCCTGACCAGCCCATGACCAGACTCGTCGCATTTCTCTCGACCAGTGAATGCAATATCCCTTCCTCCGGGGTCGCATCAACGCGAATCACAGCCTCGACTTCCACTCCGGACGCGCTGCCTATCGCGTCGAGATCTCCGGCCAGCCTGTTCAAGCCGTTCGCCAGCCCGCAGCCGGGCAGTACTACGGCCACGGGAACCACCAACCCGGAGTCCGGAGCGGCCAAAGCCGCGGCGACACGCGTCAACGCCGCAGCCTTCGCTGGATTGGCGACCGCCACCACAACGGTCCGACCGAGCGGCTGCTCGTCATCGAACGTCGCCGACAGCCTCGGCACGGCTCTCTCAGTGACGAGCGCTGAAATGGACGCGGCCAGCAGAACGACCACGACCACAGCGTTCACGGCTTCCGTCGGCAAGAGCCCGACCTCGGTGCCGATGACAGCCGTGGCGAGTGCCGCAGCCGCCTGAGAACCGGTGAGGCCGAACAGCGCGAGGCGTTCATCCCCGCTCATGCTCAAGATCCTGCCAACGCCTTCGGCAGCCGCCCACTTGCCACCGATGGCAACCAGCGCGAAAGCCAGCCCCCATACGAGGCTCGAAGGTTGACCCATCATCTCGAACGGATTGATGAGGGTCCCCACGAAGACCAAGAAGGCTGGGATGAGCAATCCGGATCCCAGTGCCTCCACCCGCACCATTAGGGCGGAGCCGCTCGGGGTCAGCCGATTGAGCCCCAGCCCGGCAAGAAATGCTCCAAGGACAGCCGCCACTCCCATTGCATCCGCCAACGCCGCCGAAAGGAAAAAGCCCGCCAGTAGGAACAAGAAGCGCTCAGTGCGGTCATGGGCGGTCCGAAGGAAGAAGCGTCGGGCGAGACGCGGTAACACGACGAGGGTGAACACCACCAAGACCACAAGTCCGAGTGCAAGGCTGAGCCCGAACAAGGCGTCCATGCGACCATTCCGAGCGAACGAAGCAACTCCTCCGAGAATCAGGATCGCGGTTGTGTCGGTGACGAGAGTGGCCGGCACACCGATCGCGACGACTCTCGTGCCGAGCATTCCGAACCGGCGGAACACCGGATATGTCAGCAGAGTGTGTGAACCCCAGGCTGCCGTCCATAGAAGAGAAGCCGGGACATCGAAACCCAACCTGCGGGCGACCACATAGGCCAATGATCCAGGGATCAGGAAAGACATTGCGCCGAAAGCCAGGGACGGCCGACGATTCCGAGCAAACCCGACGAGATCCAACTCCAGACCGGCTGCGAAAACCAGATACAGCAAACCGATCGCACCGAGCCCGGCGTTCAGGCCTTCCGAGTCGAGCAGGCCCAGGACACCCGGTCCCACAAGTATTCCTCCGAGGATCAGTGCCACCGAACCGGGGATGCGGAGCCGCCACGCCACCAATCGAGCACCGACCGCCACAAGACCAAAGACCGCCAACTCCCATACCGGCGAGGTCAGAGGAAGACTCGGCAGTCCGATTTGCACCGAACCCCAAGATAGCCCCGGGAGGCAGCCGCCCCCCACCCATGACGACCCGGTCACCCATCGCGATACAGCTGAGGGGACTGGACCCGTGACCCCCTCGCCAGAAAAGAGGTGCTCTGGGACGCAATCCTGTGGCACGTGTGTGGCGCGAATGCCCGAAAACGCCTTCTCGGCACAGATCACGCTCAGACATTTTCTCAACTAATACAAGGCGAAATCGGTGGAGCTGACGAGATTTGAACCCGTGACCCCCTCGTTGCGAAAGATGAGGTCAAAACCCTCTCACCAGGGGGTTTGTACCCATTTTGGGTGCTTGTGGCGCGGCTGTGGAATGTGCGGCGTGAGGGCTCTTAGATGCCTGGTCTCAGCCCGTGCGAGAAACGCTCCCATGCCGCCTGCCTGCTGACGCCTAGGGCCGTGCCGATGTCCTTCCAGCTATAGCCGGCTTCCCTTGCCATGTGAACCGACTGGTAGAGGAACTTCTCGGCGGCGAAGTCGACTCGGCAGGCGTCACGAACGTCTTCGATGAGGTCCTGATGCCAGGGGCCGGAGAGGCTCAGCCGGACACGGCTTCCCCGGCCAACCAACCTCACGCCTTTCTGGATTGCCATCCGATCTCCTCGTCAGGGAACCTTGACAGGCTAGCCTCCCTCCCCGGTTGCCACTACCCCTGGGACGAGCGTTGGAGTCACTCGTCACCGCCGCTGAGAGCTTCCCAACCCTTCCTTGACCAGGAAGCCGACTACTCCGAGTGCTGCGATGGGGTCTGCCCACCACCAGCCGAGTAGAGCGTTTAGGACGAGTCCGACCAAGACCACGGCTAACAAATAGACACAGGCCCAGGTTTCTGCACTGTCTGCCAGGACAGCTCGACTCTCCATTTCTTTGCCGACGACCTCTTTTCGCCGAGCCAGGATCGGCATGACTATGAGGGAGAGGGTGGTTATGGCGATCCCGACCCAGGAAGTTTCAGGCTCCTGGGTGTCGAGGAGCGTGGTGACTGACTCATGGCTGACGAAGGCGGCGAGAGCGAAGAAGGTGTACCCGATGAGCCGGAGCGCTTGATGCTCCAATCCTCTGCTCGGCCGGGGTCGATTCGTTCGACCTGGAGACGCCAGATGAGGGCCAGCGCCGAGAGTGATTCCACTGCGCTGTCGAGTCCGAACCCGAGAAGTGCTTCGCTGCCGGAAGTGGCTGCCACCCAGATTGCAATGGCCCCCTCGAGAATATTCCAGGCCACGGTGAAGTAGGCGAGACCCAGGGGCACGGGTGAGTAGCTCAGATCTTTCCACTACCAGGTGACTTCGGAGCAGCCTCTGTGGTCCTCTGGTTCAACCTGAAGCGTGGCGTGGCTGATGTTGTGTTTCGACTGGAGGAGGTCTCTGGCTCGGTCGAGCACCGGGTGTGGGTCGGTGTCTCTGGTGGTCATCAGGTGGACGGTCGCCACGTCCATGTCGGAGGTGAGCGTCCAGGCATGGAGATCATGAACATCAACGACGCCACCGATCCCCATTAGGTCTGAACGGACCTCTTCGAGATCGAGGCCGTCGGGTGCGACTTGGGTGAGGATACGGAGCGCCTGGCTTCCAAGCGTCCATGCTCGTGGGAGGATGAATACACCGATCAATGCAGCGAACAGGGGGTCGGCGTAGGGCCACCCGGTGAAGATCAAGATGAGGGCTGCGACGATGACTGCGACCGACCCGGTCAGGTCGGCTATGACCTCGTAATAGGCGCCTTTCACGTTGAGTGACTCCTTCGCTCCCGTTCTCAAGAGTCGCCAGGCGATCAGGTTCACTGCCAAACCTCCCAAGGCGACGACGAGCATCGGGGTCGCTTCCACCTCCGTTGGATTCTGGAACCTCTGGACTGATTCGTATATCACGTAGGCGGCCACGGCAAAGAGAAGAATTGCGTTGGCAAGGGCTGCCAGGATTTCCAGTCGATAGAGGCCATAGGTTCGTCCGCCCACGGTGGTGGCCCGGTCGGCGACGACGATTGCAGCCAGGGCCATCCCGAGTCCGAGCGCGTCGGTAGCCATGTGCCCGGCGTCGGAGATCAATGCCAGGGATCCGGTCACGAAGCCGGCTACCGCTTCGATGACCATGAAGGCGAGTACCAGCCCAAAAGAAACAGCCAGAGGGCGGAAATGTCGGCTTCCCCCGCTGGGGGTATGGGTGTGCGTGCTCACTCAGCGGACCAACGGAGCGGCAATTGGCGTTCCATGTCCTTGATGGTTTCCACTAGCCGATGAGGCTAGAACCGGCTCCACGTCAGGACACATTGCCTCGAGCACGACCGTCAGCCAGCAGTTGGTGCTGTGTCCAATGTCTCCTGCGAGCGGTTGGCGATACTCCGAGCCGCGACCATGACGGCGAGCACTATGACGACCGCGCCGACCCACTGTCGGAAATTGAGTTGTTCGCCGAGAAAGGCGCTGCTCGCTGCGATGCCAAATATTGGGATGAGGTTGATGTACTGGCCTGCGACGGAGGCGGGTGTGTGTTGGAGCCCGGTGAGGTATAGCCAGAAGGCGACGCCGTAATAGAGACATCCTGAGAGTGCGGCGCTCCCCCAAGAGCGGAGCGAGATGTCGGCCAGCACGATCGATTCCGTAAAAAGGTTGACCACCACCAGCACCCCTACTGCGAAAACCAGGGCCGCTACCTGTTGGAACGCCACGACTCGACCGGATGACTCGTCGACCGCCCATTTCCTCGAGTAGATGGTGTAGAGCGCGCAGGCGGCGACTGCGACGAGGGTCAGCGTGATGCCGATCGGTTGCTTGCTTCGGTCAGGAGCCATGACGACGAGGACGACTCCAATGGTCGCAGCGCCCGCGGCGAACCATTGGGTCTTGGTGACGTTCTCGCTGAGCAACACCGCCGCGAGCGCCATGATCATGATCGGTTCGGTGGCCCACAAGAGCACGGCTTCGCTGGCGGTGATGAAGGTGAGGCCGATCAGGCCGAGGGCGTAAGAGATCCCGGGGTTGAGGACCCCGAGGGCGGTGAGACGTCCCAGATTCTCGGTCCGGGGTTCCTGACGGTGTCGAGCTAGCAGGAACGGCGTGACCAGAAGGGCGCTCGCGAAGAGTTGCACAGGGAGAAGGGCGACGGGTTGGATCTCCTCGAGGGCGCTCTTGGCGATCACGGTGGCGAGGCCCCAGGAGGCGGCCGCCCCTATTAGGGCGAGCGGGTAGCGATGACGATGAAGAGTGGTAAGCATTGAGACTCCTTGGAGGGCGTCGAAGCCGGCATATCAGGGGTGGGGAGGGACGCCGGGTCCTCGGAGTCGCACACGGCGTACCCGGGAAGACGTCTGGAACGTCCGCGTCGGATGGCCATGCTCACGTTTCGGACTCTAGGCGTCGGTCGGCTTGTTGGCTTTGATGATGACCGAGTCCATCCCGTCGGTGGCCTGGTGGCTAGTGGTGAGGCTGATCCCTGAGAAGCCCGCTTCGGCGAGGAGCTCGCGGTACTCGCTGTAGGAGAGGGCGCCGGCCATGCAGCCAATCCAGGATCCGCGCTCGGCTCGCTCCTCGACGCTCAGTGAGTCGTCGGCGACGATGTCACTGATCCCGATCCTCCCCCCGGGGCGGAGGACGCGGTGGATCTCTTCGAAGACGGCTGGCTTGTCGGTGGAGAGGTTGATAACGCAGTTGGAGATGACGACGTCCACAGATCGGTCAGGGAGTGGGATGGCCTCGATGTATCCCTTGAGAAATTCGACGTTGATGACTCCGGCCTCGGCGGCGTTCTTCTTGGCCAGGTCGAGCATCTCGTCGGTCATATCGAGCCCGTAGGCGAACCCGGTATCTCCGACACGGCGGGCCGAGAGAAGCACGTCGATGCCCCCGCCCGATCCCAGGTCGAGGACAGTCTGGCCTTCCGCCAGTTCGGCGACAGCGGTTGGGTTGCCACAGCCCAGGCTCGCATCGACAGCTTGGGTGGGTAGAGCTGAGATCTCGGCCTTGCTGTAGGTGCCCACTGTTAGATCGGCTCCGAGGGTCTTGTCGTGGTCGCAGCATTCCGGTCCGCAACAGGAGCCGGTCGTGGCGGCTCTGGCGTATCGCTCCCTGACCCGTTCCCGCATTTCGACATCGGAACCCATGACCTGCCTCCTTGACGTATCGATCACCGTCTATGTGTTGGGAAACCATAGGCGTCGTATCGACGCGTGTCAATGTGTTAGCGTATGGGGATGACCTCCGAAGTTGGATGCTGCGTCCCGGTGACGTCCTCGTCCCTCTCGAAAGCGGACGCCGAGACCATGGCCAAAGATTTCAAGGTGCTCGCCGACCCGATCCGCCTCCGACTGTTGAGCCTCATCGCCAGCGTTCCCGAAGGAGAGGTTTGCGCTTGCGACCTGAATGAGCCTCTGGGCCGGAGCCAGGCCACAGTGAGCCACCACCTCACTGTGTTGACCAAGGCGGGGCTGATCACCAGGGAGCAGCGCGGCAAGTGGGCATGGTTCCAGGTGACGCCGGAGCGGGCCGAGTTCGTCCGATCGATTCTCGGCGACGAGGTGTCGGTCAGCTGACGGGCTGATCGTGCAGCAGTTCGGCGAGAAGCCCGCGGACTCTGGCTTCGAGTTCGTCTCTGATCGGCCTGACCTCTACGACGGTCTTTCCTGAAGGGTCGTCGAGCTCCCAGTCGAGGTACCGCTTCCCGGGATAGAGGGGACAGGCGTCTCCGCAGCCCATGGTGACGATCACGTCAGCGGCGCGGACGATTTCGTCGGCCCACGGTTGGGGGATCTCTCCGCTGATGTTGATCCCGACTTCAGCCATCGCTTCTACGGCGGCCACGTTGACCTGGCCGGCAGGCTCACTGCCCCCGGAAAAGACGTCAATTCGGTCACCGCCGAGCTTTCTCGCCCATCCTGCGGCCATCTGAGAGCGACCGGCATTGTGGACGCAGAGAAAGAGGATGCTCGGGTTCAGAGTTGTCTGATCCGACTCGAGACGGACCAGGGCACGGAGCCGGTCTCGGGCGAAGCGCTCGGCGAGGAGGGGAATCCACGCGCTGGTGGTCGCCCGAACCATGAGGGTGTCGAGTGAGTCGTTCATGAACCGCTCGATGGTCTCGGTGTTGAGCGATCCGGCGAACTGGCGTTGGAGACGTTCAGCGGCCTGTCTGATTTGGAGCTGTTCGGCGGTGGTCAGTGTGACTGACATCAGATTCCTTTCGGTTCCGGCGGTGAGAGCAGTCGGGTGGACAAGAAGACGGCGACCAACGCCCCGAGCAGCTGAGCGGCCATTAAAAAGGGTGCCGCCGAGGGCGGGACCCCGGTGAAGGAGTCGGTGAAAACCCGGGCCAAGGTGACAGCAGGGTTGAGCAGGCCAGTCGACGAAGAAGAGAAAACCATCGCCGTCACCCAGCCGCCGACCAACACCGGGATCCAAGTGGCCCGCCCATGGTCGATCGAACCAAGGATGACGAGCACCAGGACCGTGGTGCCAATGAGCTCTGCGACGACCGCGCCCCAGGTCGAGGACCCGGTTGAGATAGCGGGTCGGTCCCCGAAAGAGGTCAACGCCACCAACAGGCCAACCGCCGCGCCGAGCAGCTGAGCCAGGACGTACTTGAAAGCGGTGGACCCGCTCAGTGACCGGCGGCGCCATGCGCCAAGGGTCACTGCTGGATTGAAGTGTGCGCCCGAGGTTGAGGCGAGAAGAGCGATGAGCACTGCCAGCCCTATCCCAACTGCGAGCGCATGGAAGAAGAGACCGCTCGCCGGATCGGCATTCAGTCGGTCCACGGCGATACCACTTCCGACTATCACGTAGAGAAGGAGACCGGTGCCAACCAGTTCGCCAGCCTCGCCCCTCCCGATCATGAAGCTAAGGCGTCGATTCGTCGCTCGATCTCGGCGAAGGCTGACCTGAAAGCACTGATACGCCCGACGGCCACTGGATCTGGGATCGACCAATGGGCGTACCGAGCGGCGTGAGGTAGGTCGCCTTCTCGGGCCCGGTCACACACCGAGACCAGCAGGTCGGGAATCCAGCTCAGAGAGTCATACCCATGTGGCGTCGCATCGCTCAGATCGAGACCACGCTCCGATGCCACCCGAACCGCAATCGGATTCACGGTTGATGCTGGGTGTGATCCGGCGCTCTCCGCAGGTCGACCTGTGCGCATCGTCCAGTAGGCGGCGGCGTATTGCGATCGAGCAGAGTTTTGACTGCAGACGAAGGTCACTGAGTCGGGCCGGGCAGGGCTTAGCGAGGGTCCCTGGAGTGTGGGACCGTGGAGCGTTACGTATCGCCGACGGCCATCACCTTCCGACGTACGTCTCTCGATCACGGCCGCACCCTCCAAGACTTTGAGATGGTGCGCGAGAAGGTTCCCCGGTATGTCGAGTGCTACCCCGAGCTCGCTCACAGCCAGGTCGCTCTCGGCTAGAAGATCCACGATGGCCAGGCGGGATTCGTCACCCAACGCCAAATGCACTTTGGCTCGCTCGCCTACGTCCATTAACTCAGAATCTACTGACTCAATTCCTGTTGAGCAAATTGAAACCGTTGGGTCCGAAGCGGATCCCTCCGCGAACCGGCAAGCCACGTGCCGGCTAGGACAGATCGCCGAGAACGCGCCCTACGGCATACCCAAGTAGGGACGCGAGCAACCCACCGACGAGCGAGACGAAAAGGTAGACGGCGGCTCGGCTGGTCTGGCCCGCCTGGGCCATCGTGAAGGTCTCCCAGGCGAACGTCGAGAACGTGGTGAAGCCGCCGATCAGTCCGACAGCAAGACCGATGGTGATCGTGGTCGACCATCGACCCAGTGCATACGTTAGGAGAAGACCGAGAGCGAATGAGCCAACGACATTGACCCAGAGCGTCGCCCACGGGAATCGAGCATCACTGAACCAGAGGCTTACCCCGTATCGGAACATCGATCCGACGGCACCACCGACAGCCACCCAGATGAATCTCATCGCATACTCCTACTCGTCCGGTAGGAGCTATCAGCAGACTGTCTGCGGTTGGGTCAGGCGAGCTCCATCACCCGAGATCCAAGCTAGCTGGTGCGGCGCAGCAGGGTGGTCTGGGAGAATGCTTTGAAACTCGAACCTGAGGCTCGTGCTCAGCCGAATGCTGATCGGGCGTTTTCCCCAACTGGTAGAGGGCGAACGTGTGGTGTGCTGATGGGATTTGAACCCGTGACCGTCTCGTTAGGTGCGAGGTGCTCCAAGAGCCCTGTTCGACCGCATCGTCAACTGTAGGGGCTAACCCTCTCGTTCAAACCGAGAGGAACGGCGCGAGGGCACCTCGTGGAGGTTGATTGATGTAAGACAGCGTGAGAAAGCACCTCGCAGAAAAAGAGGTGCTCCGGCGCAGAATCCTGTGGCACGTGTGTGGCGCGGCGTGTGGCGCGAATGCCCGAAAACGCCTCCTCGAGCCCAGATGAAGCCTGGCCATTTTCTCAACTACTACAAGGCCAAATCGGTGGAGCTGACGGGATTTGAACCCGTGACCCCCTCGTTGCGAAAGATGC
>JALDXP010000020.1:0-18980 GCA_032154885.1 Actinomycetota bacterium | reverse complement strand
GTGGTCGTGGTTGGCACCATGCTTGTGGTGGTGGGGACAGTCGACGTGCTGGAGACAGCGGTGGAGTTGGGTGCACACCCGGCCACGAGGACCAGGACCGCAACGAAGCCCCGTCGCATGGCTTCGACGGTAACCGAGTGAGGGTGCAATCGATGAGACCTAGGATCGGGTGATGGCTCAGATCACCCAGGCTGTCCGAGACTTCCTCGCCACCGGGCCGTTGGGTCACGTGGTGACACTGAATTTCGACGGCACACCCCACATCACGCTTGCATGGGTTGGCGTCGATGGCGACGAGTTGGTCTGGTCCACTTTCTTCGATCAGCACAAGCTCGAATCGTTGCGGGCCGACCCCAGGATCACGATCTCTTTCCAGGCCAACGAGCACAGTGGCGAAGGGCTACATCCGTACCTTGTGGCCAGAGGCACCGCCCGCATCACCGAAGGTGGGGCGATGCCCGTGATGGACCGGCTGGCCGAGGCGTATATCGGCCCCGGGGCGGTGTTCCCCAATCGGGACATGCCCGACGGTTTCACCATCCATGTCGAAGTGGAGCGGATCTACGGTCTCGGCCCTTGGGTCGAGCGCAACGACTAGGGCACGGTTCCCAGTTCCATCTTCTGCCCTGTTACCCGATCGATCGCCACGGGCGTCCCGCTCGGGACAGCTCCGACGAGGTCTGCGACCAGGTCTCCGGATGGGAGTACGTCGTCGACGTCCTGGACGAGGATCACGAGCTCTGAGCCCAGGAACGCTGTCCGCACCACAGTCGTGTTGGATCCTTCGGCCCAATCGCCGGCGATCGATCGGGCCTCGACCAGGGTGGTGTTTCCCTGCACGGTGTCGATCGTCGTGACGGTAAGCGGGACTGCGATCAGGATCATGGCCACGGCAACGATTGTGTAAGCCAGGTTCTTCCTGAAGCCGGGCGAGGCAAGGGCCTCCCTGGCATAGCCATATGCGGTGAACAGAATTGACCCGGCCACGATCATTGCCAACATGTTGGAAGCGAACAACTGGAACGCTCCAAAAGCGCTGTCGAGATCGTTCGCCTGTGCCGTGATTCCAACGACTGCCAGAGGCGGGACCAGAGAAATCGCGATGGCGACCCCGGGCATCACATCCGAGATGTCTTTGCGCGCTAGCCCGTAGGCACCCGCAAAGCCAGTGGCGATCGCCGCGACCAGGTCGATCAGGTTCGCCGATGTGCGAGATGAGATCTGGCTGTTGCTACCGATAGGAACCAGATCGGGGAGGATCGCTGCCAAGAGCCAGCCGATGATGACCACCGCGGAGCCGCCCAAGGCAACGGTGGCCGCCGAGGCCAGCAACCTCCGTGGCTGGCCTGTGACGATTCCGAGCGCAGTCCCGATGATCGGCACACCCAGAGGGGCGACGATCATCGCCCCAATGACGGTGGCCGTCGAGTCGGCGAGCAACCCCGCGGTAGCGATGACTGCGGCCAAGAGTAGGAGGATCGCGAATCGCCACCGCTTGGTGCCAACGTCTCCCACATCGAAGAACAGCTCTTCCCCGAGCTCCGCGAGGGTACGACGCCGGCCCCTGACCGTCACCATGAGGGCCTGGAAAGTAGCACCTGGCTAGCGTCGGTCCTCGGAGGTAGCGATGTCATCGATCACCAAGACAATCAGGCTCTCGGGCCAGGCCGCCGACTCGATCGAGGATGCGGTCAGGACAGTCCTCGCCCGGGCGGCTTCCACCATCTCGGACATACAGAACTTCAGGATCGTGGAGGTCGGAGGCTCGGTGGACGACTCAGGGGTGCCTACCCAATTCAGCGTGACCCTCGACATCACCTTTGGGATCAAGGATCCGGTCGAGCATGGCTGATCCGATCCTCACCGACCACGAGATCAAGATCCTGGAGCCACAGCCGAGTCTGGCTGTGCGAGTTCGGGTTCCGATGGATCAGCTCGATCTGGGGGCGCTCTTCGCCACCCATCTCCCCCGTCTCCATGTCGTCGTCGCTGCCGGCGGCCCACCGTACGGCAGGTATCACGAGTTCGGCCCAACCCAGGCCGACGTCGAGATCGGAATCCCGGTCGGCGACGTCTTGCCCGTTCTCCCCGATCAAGAGGTCGGCGAGCACCCTATAGAGCCGTCCGAGCTCCCGGGAGGCCCGACAGCCGTTGCAATCCATCACGGGAGCTACGAGACACTAGGTCCCGCCTACGACCGGCTTCACGATTGGATCCATTCCCAGGGACACGATGAGGGCCCCGGGCCGTGGGAGTCGTATCTCGACCTTCCCGATCAGGTTGAGGACGAAGCAAGCCTTCGGACAGTGTTGCACTGGCCCCTCCTGGAGACATGACCGCGACGAGGCGGACATGAACGGCCCCCTCCCCGAGCCCACGTCCCTGGGCCACGGGATCCACCTGATCCCGGCACCACTTCCCTTCAAAAGCCCGGCCTGGGTCAACACCTACGCCATCGAGGCAGACGGGGGGATCCTCCTCCTCGACTGCGGGACTGACTGGGAGCCGGGACGGGAAGCGATTCGTGATGGGTTCCGGCGACTCGGTCTGGACGAGGCGGTTGTGCACACACTGGTCGTATCGCATCTGCACCTCGATCACGTTGGTATGTCGGCCCGACTGGTTCGCGAGTTGGGGTGCCGGTTCGTGATGCACGAGAGGGCCGCCAAGCTTGTCGATCGTTACAACGACACGCCGGGGTACGTCGATCGGCTCCTTCGCATTGGCCGGACTCACGGCGTCCCATCTCGTGTGCTTGCCTCGGTTACCGGCGACCTGGCCACCCGCCCCGAGTACATGCCGCTGATCGATGCGCCCGATCACACGGTGGCCGATGGTGAGCGAATCGATGTCGGCGAAGGTCGCTCGCTGGAGGTGATTCACACTCCAGGGCACGAGCCGGCCCATATATGTCTGCGTGACTCGAGGACGGGGATCCTCTTCTCCGGTGATCACGTGTTGCCCCGCATCTCCCCGGTGATCATGTGGGACGAAGACCTCGGCGATCCTCTCGGCGACTATCTGACCAGCCTCCAGAAGCTCCTGGCAATGAATCCGCGAATCACCTACCCGGCGCATGGGACTCTGATCGACCGGGGAGACGAGAGGGCACGACAGATCCTTCTCCATCACGATCGACGGCTGCTCGACATGGCCGAATTGGTCCGATCAGCCGACACCACCGCATGGGAGGTGATGCTGAAGTCCTTCCGCCCGAACCTGACCCCCTTGGAAGCGAGGCTGGCTTTCTTGGAGACCGTCTCCCACCTCGAGCATCTGAAGATGACAGGCAGGCTCCAGTCTGAGCAGCGCGACGGGACACTGGTGTTCCGCCGCTGAGGCGTTTCTCGCTTCAGCCTGACGGGTAAATCAGGTCAACGACGACGGAGGAACGCAATGCCAGTACATCGAGGCAAGGACGGCAAGGGCCCCTATTACCAGTGGGGCGACTCAGGTAAGAAGTACCACTATCAGGCTGGCGAGAAGAAGAGCCGCGAGTCTGCCAAGCAAAGGGCAACGAAGCAGGGACAGGCAGCCCGAGCGTCCGGCTACAAGGGCTGAGCGGTCATCCCTCGAGCAGGTGGACACCGTAGGCGACGACGAAACCGACCACCGTCAAAACGCCTACAGGTCGGCCCGCGTGCTCGTATGCCTCTGGCATCATCGAAGTGGCGAGCATCGTGAGCACCGCGCCGCCGGAGAAGGCGAAGACGAACGAGATAACGCCCGTCGACGCACCATCGAGAAGTAGGTAGCCGGCCGCAGCGGCCACGCCACAAGCCAGGACCACGGCGCCCCATATCTCGAGAACAAGCGAGCGCTTCCAGCCACCTTCGACCAGGGTGGTGGTGGCAGCGATCCCCTCGGGCAAGTTGGAGATGAAGACGGCCACCAGCATTGCCACACCGATCTCGTTGGTCTGGAGCAGCGTGAGGCCGAGCACCGCGGTCTCCGGCACGCCATCGAGCAGTGCTCCGAGGAGGATCGAGAGACCGGCTCCCTCTTCCGCGTTCGGCATCACGTTGCCCTGACGTCGTCGCTGGAATCGCCCAATGAGAATGTCACCGAGTGTGAAGGCCGCAGCTCCGGCGAAGATGCCGAGGACCACCGCCCATGGGCCGCCGCCGACCTCGGTGGCCTCCTCGATCAGTTCGTACGAGACTGCGCTGAGCAGAACACCGGCCCCGAAGGCCATGATCAGGCCCAGGATGCGGCGGTGTGGGGGGCGACCCAGGGCCACCAGGGCACCGATCAGCAGCGAACTGGCCGCAAACAAGCCCCAGAGAAAAGCTTCGGTCACGTCAGTTGGCGCTCAGCACCGCGTCGACCGCGAACTCACCCTCGGAGTACCGCACCTCACCGGCCCGAGCAGCCGCTTTCAGATCATCCTCCGCCTGCCGCACAAGTTCGATCGCCTCCGGATCGGCCGAGACCGACACCGAATCCACCTCCGCCCGCATCGAGACCTTGGCGTCCGACTTGGCCTTCCGCACGGCGGAGAGGACCGCACCGGTCTGATTCAGAACCGCAGGGTCCCCGGAATGAGGCGCAAGCTCCTCGACAGTCGGCCAGCCCGCCCGATGAACCGACCCCTCTCGCCACCAGGACCAGACCTCCTCAGTCACGAAAGGGAGGAACGGGGCAAAGAGCCGCAGATAAACCCCGAGCGCCATTTGCAGCGCGGCATGGGCCGATGCGCTGTCGCTCCCACCACCCTCGTACGCCCTCCCCTTGACCAACTCGAGGTAGTCATCCGTCCAGGTCCAAAACGATCGCTCGACGATCTCGAGAGCACGGGCGTAGTCGAACGCATCGAACGCCTCAGTCGCCCGTTCCACCACCGTGGCGAGGGCCGCCAGCATCGAGCGGTCGAGTGACACCGAGATGGCGGATGCATCCACATCTTCGGCGAACCCGAGGGCGAAACGTGATGCGTTCAGGATTTTCGTGGCGAGACGCCTTCCGATCCTCATGACACCGTGGTCGACGGCGGTGTCTGTGCCGGGACGTCCGTTGCAGGACCAATATCGGACCGCCTCCGCACCGTGCTCCTCGATCAGGGCGTGAGGCGTGATCACATTCCCCTTGGACTTGGACATCTTCTTTCGGTCCGGGTCGAGTACCCAGCCGTTGATCGTGGTGTGGGCCCACGGCAGAGCGTCGTGCTCGTAGTGCGAGCGGACGATCGTGGAGAAGAGCCAGGTGCGGATGATCTCCGGGCCCTGGGGTCTCAGATCCATCGGGAAAACCCGGGAGAAGAGATCGGGATCGTCGTCCCAGTGCCCGGCGACCTGCGGCGTGAGCGAAGAGGTGGCCCAGGTGTCCATGATGTCTGGATCACCCACGAATCCACCGGGCTGGCCCCGTTGAGCCTCTTCATATCCCGGTGCGGCCGCCGAGGTCGGGTCGACGGGCAGGTCGCTCTCGTCGGGAAGGATCGGATGCTCGTGGTCGATCGTCCCGTCGTCACCGACCGGATACCAGACGGGGATGGCCACGCCGAAGAAGCGTTGCCGCGAGATCAGCCAGTCGCCGGTCAACCCATTGACCCAGTGCTCGTAGCGAACCTGCATGAAATCCGGTATCCAATCGAGCTCCGAGCCGCGTTTCAGGAAATGTGAACGCAGCTCCTGGTCTCGCCCACCATTGCGGATGTACCACTGACGGCTGGAGACGATCTCGAGGGGACGGTCGCCGTTCTCATAGAACTTGACCGGATGGGTGATAGGACGCGGCTCGCCGTCGAGATCGGTCGACTCGCTCAGGAGCTCCTCCATCCGCTTTTGCGCCTGATTGGGATAGAGCCCGGCGATCTGGCGGTACGCCTCATGCCCTGTCTGCGACTCGATCCAATCAGGCACGTCCTGACGAAGACGACCGGTCTGCTGAATCACCGCTCGGGTGGGCAGATCGAGCTCTCGCCACCAGGTGACGTCGGTGGTGTCACCCCATGTGCAGATCATGGCGATTCCGCTGCCCTTCTCCGGGTCCGCAAGATGATGGGAGACGACGGGCACTTCGACCTCGAAGAGAGGGGAGGTGACGCTCGTGCCGAAGATGCCCTGATACCGCTCATCTTCGGGGTGGGCCACCAGGGCGACACAGGCCGCGATCAGCTCTGGGCGGGTCGTCTCGATGAAGAGCGGTGAGCCGTCCGGTCTCCGGAAGGCGACCCGGTAATAGGCCGCGGGCCGCTCCCGATCCTCCAGCTCGGCCTGGGCGATGGCCGACTTGAAATCGACATCCCAGAGGACCGGTGCCTCCTGTGAGTAGGCCTCGCCACGGGTGAGGTTCCGCAAGAACGCCTTCTGACTGGTCCGCTGACTGTGGGTGTCGATGGTGGCGTAGCTCTGGGTCCAATCGACGGATAGCCCGAGCGTGCGCCACAGGTCCTCGAACACCTTCTCATCCTCGGCGGTGAGCCCGTGGCACAGCTCGATGAAGTTCCGTCTGCTGATCGAGATCGGTGGATCGGGCGGCTCATCTGGGGGGACGAAGTCGGAGTCAAAGGGCAGGGTTGGGTCGCACCGGACTCCGTAATAGTTCTGCACCCGACGCTCCGTGGGGAGGCCGTTGTCGTCCCAGCCCATCGGGTAGAAGACCTCGTTTCCCCTCATCCGGCGATAGCGGGCATGGGCGTCGGTCTGGACGTACCCGAAGACAGAACCCATATGCAACGAACCGGACACGGTTGGAGGCGGCGTGTCGATGGCGAAGATCTCCTGGCGATCCTTGGTTCGGTCGAACCGATAGGTGCCTTCGGCCTCCCAACGCTCAGTCCACTTGGCCTCGAGACCTTCGAGCGCCGGTTTCTCCGGGATATTTCGCGTCATCGGGGCGTGAAGGGTAACGACGAGGCCAGGCGAATCCCGCACCGGGATTGGGTCGTAACACTCTCGGAACGGCTGTTGTCTAGTTTCAGGCTATGGACGAGGCGATCGCTCGGCGCGCGGCGATTGGCGTCGCCGTTCTCATCGGCAGCATCTACCTCGTCTCGTTGTTCGTGTACGCGAGTGTCGAGTCCTGGCAGCTGGCTGACCTGGGAGACGTGCTCGGCTTCACCCTCTGGATAGCTGCCTTCACCATCGTCGGCGTGATCATCGCTTTTCATCGGCCCGGCAACCCGGTGGCATGGATCTGCCTGGCCTTTGGTGGCGTGTGGTCGGTCTGGATCATTCTCGATGCCCTCCTCATCTACGAATCGAGTCATCCAGGGACCCTTGCCAGACCCGACCTGATCGCCGCATTGGCCTACCCACTCTGGGTGCCCGGTGTCGGCCTCATCGGCTTTCTCCTCTTGCTCTTCCCCGACGGGCGCCTCCCCTCGCCTCGCTGGCGGCCGGTCGCCTGGCTGCTGGGTGGGACCATCGCCGTCCTCACTCTCACCGGTTTCTTCCTCCCGGGAGTGCTCCAGGACAGGGAATATGTGAACCCTCTCGGCGTGGAGGCGTTGGAGCCCTTCGATGAAGGTGCACCGGGCATCGCCCTGGTGAGCATCCTCGTCTTGAGCATCCTGGCTTCGGCGGTCTCGGTGGTAGTCCGCTATCAGAGAGCCTCCGGGGTCGAGCGGCTCCAGCTCAAGTGGTTGATGGCTGCCGGGCTCGTGTCCGCGCTCGCCTACGGCCTCCTCTTCTTCTGGGAGGGTTTCACGATTCAGCTGGTTTGGGCATCGATCCCGATAGCCATTGGGCTCTCCATGCACCGTCACCGCCTATATGACATCGACCGGCTCATCAGCCGCACGGTCGTCTACGCGATGGTGGTGGGGATACTCGCCGTCGTCTTCACCGTGGTGGTGGTCGTCTTGGGAAATGTCCTGCCCGGGGACGATGCGCTGCCCGTTGCTGCCTCGACATTGGCGGTGGCCGCGATCTTCAATCCTCTCCGGCGCCGGGTCCAGGGCCGTGTGGACCGATTCTTCAATCGCTCGCACTACGACGCCGAGCTGGTCGCTGCAAGGTTCGCCGGCGGCCTTCGTGACGAGACCGACGCGGATCGGATCGTGCAGGGTTGGGTCGGGGTGGTGTCCCGGACGATGCAGCCAACTGCAGTCGGAGTATGGACGAGAGAGTGAATAGTGCCTATGCTCGGGTACGAAATGAACCGGCTTGTCGCCCACGGCCATCACCACCATCACCCTTCATGGGTCGGATGACGATGGGCTGAGGCCGAGAAGCCACCAACGCAAACGCCGACCCAAGCGGTCGGCGTTTCTCGTTTGCGAGGGCGACATCCCGGCCGCACGGCGGGAAGGAACCCCGATATGAGCATCGAGCCACCGACGATCCACCTGGCCCTCCCCAAGGGGCGCATGGAGACAGGTGTCTTCAACCTGCTCTCCGCCGCCGGCATCGAGCTCCACGTGGGACAACGGGGTTACCGACCGGTGCTCTCCGAGCCCGGGTTCGAGGTGAAGCTCCTCAAACCACAGAACATCGTCGAAATGCTGGCAGTCGGGACCCGCGACATCGGATTCGCCGGCGCCGACTGGGTAGCCGAGCAGCAAGCTGACCTGGTCGAGCTGCTCGACACCGGTCTCGACCCGGTTCGCATAGTGGCCGCAGCTTCAGACAGCCTTGTCGATGAAGGCGGCAATCTCCCGAACCGAACACTCGTCGTGGCCAGTGAGTACGAGCGGCTCACCCGGTCCTGGATTGCGAATCGACAACTCGACGCTTCCTTCGTTCGATCGTACGGGGCGACAGAAGTCTTCCCACCCGAGGACGCCGACGTGATCGTCGACAACACCGCCACCGGGGAGACCCTCGCCGCCAACGGGTTGGCGGTGGTCGATGAGCTGATGCCGTCTTCGACCCGCTTCTACGCGAGTCAGGGCGCCGTGGCCGATCCCGACAAGAAGAGCGCGATCGACGGTCTGGTATTGAGCCTGCGCTCGGTGCTCGACGCGCGGAAGAGAGTCATGCTCGAGCTCAACGTGTCGCTCGCCGACCTCGACGCCGTCATCGACGCACTGCCCGCCATGCGCGAGCCCACGGTGGCCACACTCCATGGTGGTGCGGGTATGGCGGTCAAGGCGGCCGTGCCCCGAAACGAGCTGCCCCGGCTGATCCCTCGATTGAGGCAGCTCGGCGCCACTGACATCGCAGTCTCGAAGCTGGAGCAAATCGTCCCATGAGCTCACCTGTCACCTACGTCCCGCCGGGCTTCGCCGTGCCCATCGACCTGGACCTCTCCAAGAACGAGGGGAGAAGCCGGGCCGAAGAGCTACTCGATGCGATAGACGACCCGCGGCGACTGGTCGGCCGTTACCCGGACACATCTCCACTCCGGGCCCGGCTTGCCGCCCTGCACGGGGTATCCGAGGATCGGGTCCTGGTGACAGCCGGGGGCGACGATGCCCTTTCTCGTTGTTTTCTTGCCCGCGTGTCCGACGGCGGCGAGGTGGTCAGCACCTATCCCACCTTCGAGATGATTCCGCGCTACTCCGAGCAACGAGGGGCCACGCTGTCAGAGGTTCCTTGGTGGACCGGCCCCTTCCCTGTCGATGAGGTCCTGGCCGCCATCGGCGACGACACCGACGCAGTGTTCATCGTGTCGCCCAACAACCCGACCGGTGGTGTGGCGTCCGAGATCGACCTCCTCAAAGTGGCCGGTGAAGCGCGATTGCTCGTTCTCGACGCCGCCTACGTGGAGTTCGCCGAGTCCGATCCGACGCCCGCATTGCTCGAGCTCGACAACGTGGTTGTGACCCGGACCATGTCGAAGGCCTATGGGCTCGCCGGTCTCAGGGTCGGCTATCTCCTCGGGTCCCCGGAGCTCGTCGCGGCAATCGGGGCCTTCGGCAACCCGTACCCGGTCTCTGCTCTCTCTGCCGCCCTGGCCGAGACCCGGCTGGACCGTCCCCTCGTGGAGCTGACGACATTCGTGGACGAAGTGAAAAGAGAGCGCGTGGTCTTGACCGGCACCCTGACCGGTGTCGGCGCCCGCCCGCTCCCGTCGCAAGGCAATTTCGTCCTGGCTGAATGTGACGACGTCGAGTGGGTCGTGTCCGCTGCTGCCTCACTTGGCGTCGGACTGCGCCGGTTCCCGAGCCGGCCCGGGCTCGAGTCGGCGGTGAGGATCACCGTCCCCGGCGATGCAGACGATTTCGACCGGCTGGTGACCACCCTCGGCTCTGTGTTCGACCCGCAGGCGATCGTCTTCGATCTCGATGGGGTGATCGCCGATGTCAGCGGCTCGCAGATCCACGCCATCATCGAAACCGCCCGTAGCTTCGGAGTAGCGATCGAGCCCACTGACATCGAAGCGGCCAAGACCGATGGCAACAGCAATGACGACTGGGAGTTGACCCGACGTCTGTGTCTCGAGCGTGGTGTGGACGCTCCGATCGAGAGAGTCACCGAGCGGTTCGAGACCCTCTATCAGGGGAGCGGATCCGAGCCCGGGCTCAAGTCGGCGGAGACATCGCTGGTCGACATCGGGACCTGGCAAAAATGGGCCACCCGTAGGCCTCTAGGCATTGTCACCGGACGCCCTCGCTCGGATGCGGTCGAGTTCCTGGAGCGCTTCGGGCTCACCGATGGGCTTACTGCTCTGGTGACACGGGAGGATGCCCCACTCAAGCCCGACCCGGCGCCGGTGCTGAAGGCTCTCGAGGTCATGGGAGTGACGCGTGCCTGGATGCTCGGGGACACGCCCGACGATCTGGCGGCGGCACGCGGGGCGGGAGTGGTGCCAATCGGGATCATCGCCCCCGGCGACGACCCAACAAGGGCCAGGGGACGCCTGCGACTCGCGGCCCGAATTCTCGACAAGACGATCGACCTGGAGGAGATGCTGCCATGACACGACGATCCGAGATCCAACGCGAGACCACCGAGGTCACCATCCGCGGCCACCTCGACATCGACGGGACCGGCACCTCAGACGTCAAGACGGGACTTGGCTTTCTCGACCACATGCTGGCAACCCTGGCAAAGCACGGGCGATTCGACCTGATCCTCACCGCCACCGGCGACACCGAAGTGGACGACCACCACACCGTTGAGGACTGCGCCATCGTCCTCGGGCGCGCCTTCGACGAGGCACTCGGGGATCGCACCGGCATCGCTCGGTTCGGATACAGCTATGCCCCCCTGGACGAGTCGCTGAGCCGGGCGGTCGTCGACCTCTCCGGGCGCCCCTGGCCCGAGGTTTCGATTGATTTCGCCCGGGAAACCATCGGCGATGTTGCCAGCGAAAACATCATCCACTTCCTCAGGTCATTCGCCATCGAGGGTCGGATGGCGCTCCACGTCGACCTGTTGCGCGGAGACAATGACCATCACAAGGCCGAGTCAGCGTTCAAGGCACTGGCGATCGCCCTTCGAGCGGCGGTAGCCGTCGACGGCGGCGACGTGCCCAGCACCAAGGGAACACTGAAGTGAGGCTGGTGACCATCGTCCCGACCGGGACGGCCAACACCGCCTCGGTCGTCGCTGCCCTGACCCGCCTCGGGGCCACTGTCGTCGAGGCAGCTTCGGCCGACGACGTAGAGACCTCGCCGGGGGTGGTCCTCCCCGGGGTTGGCGCCTTCGGGTCCGCCATGGACAGGATCGACACGCTGGGTCTCGCCGCCGCCATTCGGGAGAGGATCGAAGCCAATCGTCCCACCCTTGCAGTGTGCGTCGGGATGCAACTCCTCAGCCGGGACAGCGAGGAGAGCCCGGGAGCGACCGGCCTGAACGTGCTCGAGGAGACGGTGGGCCGTTTTGGTGATGGGGTGACCGTGCCTCAGATGGGGTGGAACCGCGTCGAGCCCGGATCCGGCTCACGGTTTGTCGAGTCGGGCTGGGCCTACTTCGCCAACTCCTACCGGATCGACCGGCTCCCCGAGGGATGGGTGGGAAGCAGCACCGACCACGGTGGCGAGTTCGTCTCGGCACTGGAGAAGGGTGATGTCCTCGCCTGTCAGTTCCACCCCGAGCTCTCCGGTGAATGGGGCGCCCTGCTACTCGACCGCTGGCTTCAAAGAGTGGAGGCGGCATGACTCTGGCATCGCGCGTCATACCGTGCCTCGATATCAGAGACGGGCGCGTCGTCAAAGGGGTCCAGTTCCAGGGTTTGCGGGACGCGGGCGACCCGGTGGAATGTGCCGGTCTGTACGAACGCCAGGGAGCCGATGAGATCGTGCTCCTCGATGTGTCGGCCACACCCGAGGGCAGGGGCCACGCGCTGGAGACGGTGCGGGCAGTCCGGTCCGTGCTCTCCATCCCCCTGTCGGTCGGCGGAGGGGTGAAATCGCCCGACGATGCCGGACATCTGCTCGAAGCAGGCGCCGACAAGGTTGGAGTCAACACAGCTGCTGTGGCTCGGCCCGGGCTCATCGGCGAGATTGCGGAGAGATTCGGGACCCAATGCACGGTGCTGGCCGTCGATGCCGCCGCCGCCGAAGCGGGCTGGGAGGTGGTCGTGGAGAGTGGGAGTAAGAGGACCGGGCTCGATGTCGTCGAGTGGTGCCGTAAGGCGGTGGCGATAGGCGCCGGCGAGATACTCCTCACGAGCTGGGACCGTGATGGGACCAGGTCGGGCTATGACGTCGAACTGATCGCGTCGGTCTCGTCTGTGGTGACGGTTCCCGTGATCGCCTCGGGTGGCGCCGACCGTCCGGGTCATCTGGTCGCAGCGATCGAGGCCGGGGCCTCGGCCGCGCTCATCGCCTCGATCCTCCATGACGGCGACACGACCGTGGGAGAGCTGAAAGCGGCGCTCCGTGAGGCCGGGATAGTGGTGCGGCCGTGATCGTCCCATCCATCGACATATCTGGTGGCCAGGCGGTGCAACTTGTGGGTGGCGAGACACCGGCTATCGAGGCCGGTGACCCACTCCCAATCCTGGAGCGCTTCGGCCTGGTCGGCGAGGTCGCGGTCGTCGATATCGATGCCGCTCGTGGCGAAGGCGACAACGCTGAGCAGATCACCGAGATGTGCCGCCGGGGCCGCGTCCGGGTTGGGGGCGGTATTCGGGATCTTGCCACCGCCAGGCGGTGGCTCGACCTGGGCGCCGAGAAGATCGTGATCGGGACCGCGGCAACACCGGACTTGCTCGGCGAGCTGCCCCGCGACCGGGTGGTCGTCGCGCTCGACTCGCGAGATGGCGAGGTGCTGACCCATGGCTGGAGACAGGCAACGGGAACCGGCGTGCTGGAGCGGATCCAACAATTGAGGGGGCTCTGTGGTGGGTTCCTGGTCACATTTGTCGAGAGGGAAGGCCGACTGGCCGGGACCGACATCGATCGGGCCGCCACGGTGATCGAGGCTGCATCGCCGGCGAGGGTCACAATCGCCGGGGGCGTCACCACCCCCGACGAGGTGGCCGAGCTCGACCGGATGGGCGCCGACGCGCAGGTGGGCATGGCCCTGTATCGCGGGCAGCTCACCCTGGCCGGATCACTCGCCGCAATGATGCATTCCGACCGTCCCGACGGCCTTTGGCCCACTGTGGTGGTCGACGAGTTGGGAACCGCGCTGGGGCTCGTCTACTCCTCTCCGGAGAGCCTGGACCGGGCATTGGAGGAGGGGCGAGGTATCTATCACAGCCGCACGCGCGGGGTCTGGGCCAAGGGTGAAACGTCCGGCGCCACCCAAGACCTCGTGGCTGTAGACATCGATTGTGATCGGGACACGCTCCGTTTCACCGTCAGACAGAGCGAGCCCGGGTTCTGCCACACCAGTCACCGCACCTGCTGGGGAGAGGACCGGGGCGTGGGGCGACTGGAGAGACGTCTCGGTCAGATCGCGATCTCCGATGACATCGCATCGAACACACGAAAGCTCCTCGACGATCCACACCTGCTCGCAGCCAAGTTGAATGAAGAGGCGGCGGAACTGGCAGCCGCTCAAACCAGCGACGAAGTGATCCACGAGGCTGCCGACCTCCTCTATTTCCTCCTGGTGAGGGCTCGTGCCGCAGGTGTGGATCTAGACGAAGTGGCAAGGGAGCTCGACCGGCGCGAGCGCCGGGCCACCCGTCGGCCGATGACGACGAAGGAGAGCCTGCCATGAGATCCCTGCCCCGCACCGAGGTCTTGCCGACGGTCGTTCGCCGCCCTGCCGACTTCGATACAGGGACTCTCATCGACGAGATCCTCGAGGAGGTGCGTACCGTCGGCGAGCCTGCGATACGCCGGTTTTCCGAGCACTTCGGCGACCTGGCCCCGGGTGATCAGATCGTTCACGAGCGGGCAGACCTCGAGAAGGCCCTTGATCGGATTGGCGCCGACGAGCGCCAGACATTGGAGAGAGTGTCGTCGCGGATCAGGCATTTCGCCGAGGCTCAACGGGAGGCCCTGATCGATGTCGACGTCGAGGTAACCGGAGGACGAGCCGGGCATCGCTGGATACCGGTGGCATCGGTAGGCGCCTATGCGCCGGGAGGCAGGTATCCCCTGCCCTCCTCGGTCCTGATGACCGTGATACCGGCATGGGTCGCAGGAGTGGAGTCGGTGTGGGTCGCCTCACCACGCCCGACCGACGTCACACTGGCCGCAGCTGCCAGCGCCGGGGCCGACGGCTTGCTCGCGATCGGGGGCGCACAGGCCATCGCCAGCTTGGCCTTTGGCGTCTTGTCCCCTGCTTGTGACCTCATCGTCGGCCCGGGGAACAAGTACGTGACAGCGGCGAAGAGGGCGCTATTTGGCGAGGTCGGGATAGATGGCCTTGCCGGCCCGAGTGAGATCCTGGTCGTCGCCGACGACCGGGCTGATCCCGCGTTGGTCGCCGCCGACCTGCTCGCCCAAGCAGAGCACGACATCGACGCCCTCCCACTCCTGGTGACGACCAGCCTGCGTCTGGCCAATGACGTTGATCACCAGATCGAACTTCAGCTTGCCGACCTGCCGACCTCGTCGGTGGCGCGGCAAGCACTGACCAATGGATTCTCTCTCGTGGTCGGCTCGTTGGATGAAGCCGTGTCCGCTGCCGAGCTGGTGGCACCGGAACATCTGGCCCTGCACGTCGAGCAGCCCGGAGACCTGTTGGGGAAGCTCACGTCCTACGGCTCGGTGTTTCTCGGTGGGCGGAGTGCCGAGGCGTTCGCCGACTATGGAGTCGGCCCCAACCACGTCCTCCCGACTGCGGGCGGAGCCAGGTACCAGTCCGGGCTCTCGGTGATGACATTCCTCAAGGCCCCGACCTGGTCACGGCTCGACGACCCAGCCGAGTTGATCGAAGACACGGTCCTCCTCGCTCGTCTCGAGGGTCTCGAGGGTCATGCGCGCGCCGCGATGATCCGTGTCGACGACGTCTAGCGGCCTCCCGCCCAACCGTGGAGAAGGCCATCGACCAGCTTCGGCGCCCACTCAGGATCCGATGGTCCGAGGCGCCCGAGGAGCATGCGAAGAATGACGGGGCCTGTGAGCATGTCGACCGCCACATCGATGTCGAGATCGTCCCGTAGCTCGCCGCGGGCGTGGGCCTCGGAAAGCATCCCCGCGAGCATGGCTCGCCTCGGCAGTATGACCTGCTCGGCATAACGCAGTCCGAGCTCGCTCGCAGCATGGACCTCCGCTGCCATCCGCGGGAATATCTGGCCCGCCTCGATTTCGGAGAGGAACGCTTCCATCCGATGCAACAGCTCGACCAGGTCATCTCTGAGACGACCGGTGGCGGGTATTGCGGTCTCGGATGCCAAGTTGGCGATCACATCCACCAGCAGCTCATCTTTGGATGCCCAACGTCGGTAGATGCTCGCCTTACTCACTCCCGCCTTCGAAGCGACCGCGTCCATGGTGAGCCCGGATAGCCCGACGTTGTGCAGCAAGCTCATGACCGCCCCGGTTATTGCGGAAGAGACGGCGGCATCTCGGGGTCTGCCGACGCGGGTGCTCATGGTCACGATGCTTCTTCGACCCCGGTGGGATCTCGGGGTGTCGCGGCCGGCGCGAGGTCCGACGCGGCGATTAGCACTGGTTGTGCCGGCAGATAGGCCCACGTGACGATCGCGCCAAGGAGGGCCACGCCGACCGCCACCCATACGGCGGAGTTCATCCCGTCGATGAATGCCTCGGAGGCGGCCCGGATCAGGCCCGCTCCCGCATCCCCAATCTGAGCGGCGACCGCCGCGGCACCACCTATCGAATCGGAGGCGACGTCGGCGGCGGATTCGGGAAGCTGGCTGACAACGGGATCCATGGCTGTGCCATAGGACGACGCCAGGATGCTGCCGAGAATCGCCACGCCGAGGGCCCCTCCAATCTGCCTGGTCGTGTCGTTCATGGCCGAGCCAACTCCTGCCTTGGCCAATGGCAGGGACCCCATGATCGAATCCGTGGCGGGCGCCATCGCCGTGCCCATGCCCGCGCCGAGAATGGCCAGAGCCACGGCGACACGCCCGTAACCAGTGTCGATCGTGATGGTTGCCAGGATGGAGAGAGCCACAGCGACGATGGTGAGACCCGAGGCGACCACGACTTTGCTCCCGAACCGCTCGGTCAGACGTGCCGACAATGGGGCCGCCACGATCATGGTCGCCACCGGCATCACCCGGAGCCCGGCCTCTAGCGGCGTGTAGCCGAGCACGAATTGCAGGTACTGGGTGTTGAGGAAGACCGTGCCGAACATGGCGAAGAACACCAGCGTTATGGCGATGCTTGCCGCGCTGAACCTCGGGTTCTCGAAGAACCTCAGTTGCAGCATCGGGTGCGGAGTGTGCGCCTCCCACCAGAGGAAAGCCGACAACACGACAACGGCCGCGATGAAGGCGCCGACCACTATCGGATCCGTCCAGCCTCTGTCCGGCGCTTCGATGATCGCAAAGACCAGGGCGACCAGCCCGACGATCGAGAGCACCGCGCCCAGCGGATCCAGCGGTGTCGCCTCCGGGTCCTTGGATTCCGGAACAAGGAAGGCGCCGGCGACGACGGCGACGATGACGACGAAGACGTTGATCAGGAAAATCGAGCCCCACCAGTAGTGCTCGAGCAGCCACCCGCCGATCACAGGCCCCAGGATGATCCCTAGTCCAGCCACACCGGCCCAGACCGCGATGGCACGGCCGCGCTCTCTGCCCTCGAACACGTTGGTCACGATGGACAGGGTCGCCGGCATTATCAGCGCACCCCCGACGCCCATCACGGCCCGCGCACCGATCAATGTATTGGCCGAGTCGGAGAAGGCAGCCGCAACCGAGCTCAGGCCGAAGATGACCAGGCCAACGGTCAACGCCAGCTTGCGACCGAAGCGATCGCCGAGAGCGCCCATGGTGAGCAGCAGGCCGGCGAACACGAGGATGTAGGAATCGACCATCCACTGAAGCTGGCTCGCTGTCGCCCCAAGCTCTCGGACCAGAGTGGGAAGGGCGACGTTGAGGATGGTGTTGTCGAGCCCTATCACCACCAGGCTCAGGGAGAGCACGATCAACGTCGCCCAGCGTCGGCGATGAATTGTCTCAGCGTCCATTTCCGGCTCCTCGAAGAATTACGAAACTGTACTGTATCGTATCGAAAGATAAGATGCCACTTCCCGGTGAAAGGAGTCCAATTGTCGGGTGAACTGGCCTTCGTGGAGTTCGGCGTCAAGGACGTCGACAAGGCACAGGTCTTCTACTCGGGCATGTTTGGATGGAAGTTCGAACCCGGGCCGTCGGGTCAGGGTTATGTGATCTCCTTGCCCAACGTGGGGGCGGGCATCCATGGAAGCGATCCGGGCGCCGCTCCCTATCTCTTCTTCAGGGTCGATGACATCGACGCCGCTGTCGAGAAAGTCGTGGAGCTGGGAGGAACTGTCGACGACACCGACGTCGAGGGAGACGAGGAGTCGATTGCGACCTTCGGTCGATTCAAGCTGTGCAATGACGACCAAGGCTCGCCATTTGGTCTGCACCAACCGCCACGGCCGATGTAGTCACATATTGCGCCGGTACTGGCCTCCGACGGCGTAGAGAGCGTTGCTCATCTGCCCCAGAGAGGCCACTTTGGCCGTCTCCATGAGCCGGGCAAAGATGTTCCCTCCTGAGACTGCGGTCTTCTGAAGCTCTTCGAGGGCTGCCAATGCGGCGTCTCGGTTCCGGTCCTGGAAGGAGCGCACATTTGCGATCTGGCGGTCCTTGTCTTCGGTCGTCGACCTGATCAATGCCTGGGGGATGACGAACGGAGACCCCTCCTTCGAGATGAAGGTGTTGACCCCGACCACCGGGTAAGCGCCGGCCTCCTTCTGCTGCTCGTAGTAGAGCGACTCCTCCTGGATCTTGGTGCGCTGGTACTGCCGCTCCATCGCACCCAGAACTCCCCCGCGGCTGTTGATCCGGTCGAACTCGGCGAGCACCGCCTCCTCCACCAGATCGGTGAGCTCGTCGATGACGAAGCTGCCCTGAAGCGGGTTCTGGTTCTTGGCCAGCCCGAGCTCCTGATTGATGATGAGTTGGATGGCGAGGGCTCGGCGCACCGACTCTTCCGTCGGAGTGGTGATTGCCTCGTCGTAGGCGTTGGTGTGGAGGCTGTTGGTGTTGTCGTAGATGGCATACAACGCCTGCAACGTGGTCCTGATGTCGTTGAACGAGATCTCCTGGGCGTGGAGGGATCGCCCCGAGGTCTGCACGTGGTATTTCAGCTTCTGCGATCGCTCGTTGCCCCCGTAGCGCTGTCTGATCGCCTTGGCCCAGATGCGACGGGCAACACGGCCGATCACGGCGTACTCGGCGTCGATGCCGTTGGAGAAGAAGAAGGAGAGGTTGGGGGCGAAGTCGTCGATCTCCATGCCCCGGGCCAGGTAGTTCTCCACGTAGGTGAACCCATTGGCCAGTGTGAAGGCGAGCTGGGTGATCGGGTTGGCCCCCGCCTCGGCCATGTGATACCCGCTGATCGACACCGAGTAGAAGTTTCGGACGTCGTTGTCGACGAACCATTGCTGGATGTCCCCCATCATGCCGAGAGCGAATTCGGTGGAGAAGATGCAGGTGTTCTGCGCCTGATCCTCCTTGAGGATGTCGGCCTGCACAGTGCCTCGCACCCGGGAAACGGTCTCGGCCTTGATCGACTCGTAGAC
>JALDXP010000019.1:0-19090 GCA_032154885.1 Actinomycetota bacterium | reverse complement strand
GTGCGCTGATCGCCGGATGCATGCGAACGGTGGGGCAGGTCACTCCGACGCCGACTTCCAACTCCGACGTTGCTTGCGAAAGGGCGCCGAGAACCGACCAGACAAACGGGCTGTGCCCCTGTTCGCTGATCCACGGATGAAAATGATCCGAGACAGACACGAAATCGAATCCCGCCTCTTCCGCGGCGACCGCGATCTCGACAAGCTTGCTCGGCGAGTGCTCCTCGCTGGAGAGGGTTAGTCCATGTTCGACCATCCGCAGCTTTACCCCGTGCCTCTCTCGGCAGAAACAGACCCTCGGTTCGTTTTTCGGGATGCCGCAATGGGTAATTAGACGACTTCAGTTCATTTGATCGTCAACGGGGCTTTCAGTTCATGTTCGACACATTTCATCGCCCGGTCCGGGATCAGAGAGGTCCTCGTGTCGGCATTGTCTCCACGTTCCCCCCTACACGGTGTGGTATCGCCAGGTTCGCTTCGGCTCTCGTCTCGTCACTCGGCCAAGTAGCCCCTGAATTAGACGTCGATCTGGTGCGCCTCATCGACGGGCGCCCTCCATCCTCGGTCCCGGGGCAGGTGGGAATGGAGATCGACCCGAACAGCCCGGTAAGCATCAGGGCCGCTGCGCGTCATCTCAACGGCTGCGATGTCGTCGTTCTCCAGCACGAGTACGGCATTTATGGCGACAACGACGGGCAGTCGGTCATGCAGCTTGTCGATTCCATCGAAAAGCCGCTGATCACCGTGGCCCATACCGTCCTGAGCTCCCCGAGCGATCGACAGCGCCGAATCATGGAACGGCTCCATGACTCCTCCCGACTGGTGGTGCTGTCCGAGGCAGCTCGTTCCGCCCTGGTCTCCTCGCACTCGATCCCGAGAAGCGAAGTCGTGGTGATACCTCATGGTTCGCCCTGGTCGGCATCGTCTCCTCCCCACGGCCCAGCCCGGCGTCTGATCAGCTGGGGTCTGCTCGGTCCTGGCAAGGGTCTAGAGCGATCCCTCGAGGCGATGGTCGAGCTCCGCGACCTCGTTCCCATGCCCCACTACACAATCGTGGGCCGGATTCATCCCGTGGTCGCCCGTAACCAGGGGGTGGCGTACAGACGTCGTATCGCGACCTTGGTGAGAGACCTTGGCATCGAGGACATGGTCGAATTCATTGACCGCTACGTCGCCGATGACGAGTTGTACGAGATGGTGCGGAAGTCGCACGTCGTAGTGATCCCGTACGACAACAGCGAACAGGTGACGTCTGGTGTCCTCACCGACGCCATCGCCGCCGGCAGACCGGTGGTCGCGACCCGATTCCCTCACTCCGAGGAGCTGGTCGCGTCCGGTTCAGGCATCGTCGTCGGCCACGACAGCGCGGCTCTGGCCGCCGGAGTGAGAGCGCTGGCGGAGTCGACCGAGGTCTACGACGGGGCGGTGCGATCCGCGGCAGCCAAGGCCCCTGAGCTCTCGTGGGCCTCAGGCGCCGTTCGCTACGCCGAGTTCATCCGTAGTCTCATCCCAGGTCAGCTGACTGCATCCAACTGATCCCTGGAGAATCGGCCGGAGTCGGCGAGAATGAAGGCTGTAGATGAACGACTTGGAGCGAAGCGAGCAGACGCTGCGTCCCGATCCGCGGCGGCTCGTCGCCCAGCCTTTTCTGCCGGGGTCCGCCGCCTTCGGAGGCGACAGCCGGAGACTCGAGCTGATCGTCGACCGGATCCTCGACCTGTCTCCTGAGATCCAGGGTGGGCTGCTCGCCGAGACGTTGCACCGGTCCGCTGGTCGTCATCGCGACATCGGCTCAACCTGGCTGGGGCACTTCGAGATGGCGTGCGAACGGGTATCACGATTCAGGAATGTGTCAGATCCAGATGTCCGGCTCCTCATCGGGGCCTACCTCACGCTTGCCTATGCGTACGAAGGTGCTGCTCTCACCAACCCCTCGATCGTCCCCTTTGGTGAAGCGACCGGGGGGTTGCAACCTTTCGTGATGAGTGCGAGGGCGATCGGCGAAGGGCACATCTCCTCAGTGGCCTTCGTCACCGGAAGCGCGGGGCCGGCGGGGAGCCTTGTCTTCGATGACCGGTCGCCCTTTGCCGACAACGGCGAGCGTAAGGAGCCTGTGTATCACCGTCTCTCCTTCACCCTCAAACTGGCGGAACTGGGCTTTGCAAACGAGGTGTCGGAGCGAATCCTGGCGGACCTACCCGAGGAGTTCATGTCCGCCGACCTCTATAACGCCTTGCCGACGGCAGAGGACGTGGATCTCGACCCGATTCTGCTCTCTGACACGGTCAGGATGATCCATTGGCTGTCGGCTTCGAGCTACGAAGTGAGCTTTGACCCGTCGTTACCCATCTCCGACCATCTGATCTCGCCTGCGGCGCCGGCCGAAAGCCGAGGCATGGAGGACGCCAGATTCGTGCGATTCATCGATGACGATGGCGAGGTCACGTATTACGCCACTTACACCGCTTATGACGGGATGCGGATCCTGCCCCAGATGATCAAGACCAAGGACTTCCATCATTTCCGAATGACAACGATGAGCGGGCCGACCGCCTACCACAAAGGGCTCGCACTGTTCCCGAGGAGGATCGAGGGGGAGTTCGCCGCCGTTTCCCGGCATGACCAGGAGACGACCTTCGTCATGCGAAGCGACAACATCCGCCACTGGGGCAATGCCGAGCCCGTCCTGTTCCCGGAACAAGGCTGGGAGGCGATACAGACCGGGAATTGCGGCTCACCGCTCGAGACCGAGGCCGGATGGCTCCTCATCACCCACGGCGTCGGGCCGATGCGTCGTTACGTGCTTGGTGCGGTCCTGCTCGACCTCGACGAGCCGACAAAGGTCCTCGGTCGGCTCACCTCCCCGCTTCTCGAGCCGCTCGATGAAGAATCGTTGGGATACGTTCCCGATGTCGTCTACTCGTGCGGGAGCATGATTCACGACGACCATCTGATCCTGCCCTATGGATACGCCGATTACGGGATCAAGGTGGCAACGGTGCCTGTCGAGCAGGTCCTGGCGCAGATGTCGTAGCCGAAACTCCCTGATACATCTTCGAGTAGGCGGCGGCCATGACCACATCGGTGAACCGAGTCTCGGCAATAGCCCGACAGTCGGCTCGGTCCAGCTCGTCGATGAGCTCGACCGACCGGGTCGCAGCAGCGACATCCTCCACCAGGAATCCGGAGACGCCGTCATCGATGATCTCGGGGAGGGCGCCCATCCGCCAGGCGATGACGGGTGTGCCGGTGGCCAGACTCTCCACCGCGACCAGCCCGAACGGCTCGTGCCAGCGGAGCGGCATCACCAGGGCACGAGCGTTTCCGACGAGCCGCCAGAGGTCGTCCCGGTCCAGGGGCCCCAGGTACTCGATATCCCCCGAGCGGGCCGCCAACACTTTCGTCTCGAAGAAGTCACGATGGCGGTCCTCGATGATCCCGGCAAGACGGAGCGGCAGCCCGGCGGCAAGGGCCGTCTCGACGGCGAGGTCGGGGGCCTTCTCGGGAGCCATGCGGCCGACGAAGACCAGATACCCACCGTCGCCACCCCCGACAGGGATCTCGGTGGTCCTGATGCCGTTGGGGATGGTGGCGACGTAGTTGAGCACGGGCAAGAAAGCGCGCTCGCTCTGGCTCAGCGATACAAAGGGCATCTCGGAATACTGCAAAAGCAGCGGATGAGTGGCCGGGTCCCAGGCCACCCCGTGCAGGGTCGTGACCATCGGGGTGGCGATCAGACGACTGAACACCAATGCATGGACGTGGAGATGTGAATGGATTACATCGAACACTCCGCTGCGGGAGGCTTCCATCGCCACTGAGAGATGACGCTCCTCTTCGAGACGTGGATCGGCCCCGCTGGTGTCGAGCGGGGCAATGATGGTCTCGACCAGTCGCGCCGAGGTTGCCGATCCAGCCGCCGCGAACAGTGTCACGTCGTGGCCCATTGCCACGAGTTGTTCGGTCAGATCGTGTGCGACCCTCTCCCAAGGGCCGTAGCCGGATGGTGGATAGGGATGGCTGATCGGGGCGATCATCCCGATGCGGGTCATCTCACCAAGTCCCAGACGGTCACGTCTCGTCTGCGATGACGCGGTTGACCGTCGACTCCGCTCTGCCCAGCCATGCCCCCCTCCGCGAGCGGGTCCAAGCGTTGGCCAGAGCGCCACTGTGGAAGCTGTCTGGGATGATCGGATGAAGATAGGAGCTACGGCACACCTCGCGAGTATTGCCGAGCCTCTCGGCCGTGGTGTCGATGGCGCGGAGCAGGAGGGCATCTTCGTCACCCTCTTCGGGCCAGGTCATGAGCTCTTCGGCCACAGCGGTGCTTGCACCCCAGGTACGGAAGTCTTTGGCGGTGAACGGCCCGCTCATGGTCTCGGCGAGATACGTGTTCACGTCCGTAGAGGTGATGGCGGCGACTCCATCAGGCGTCTCATAACCGAAGAGGGTCTGGCCACCGAGCTCCTGGCATCGCGATATCAGACCGGCCAGACGTCGGTCCTGGAACACGAGTTGATGGTCCGCGCCACCCTTGCCCGCGAAATCGAAGTGGACATGGAGCCCGTCGACCTCGACATGCTCACAGGTGATCGTCGTGAGCCCGTAGGCATCGTTCTCGTCGGCGTACTTCCGGTTCCCCACCCGGATCAGGGTTCGATCCATCACAGCGACGGCGAGGGCGGTCACCTTCAAGCGGGAGAGACCCTTGCGTGACAGCTCGGAGTCGGTGCGCTTCCGCAACTGCGCCAGTCGGCATCCGAACTCACCCATTCGCTCGAACTTCACCTCGTCACGGGTTTCCTCCCAAACTGGGTGATAGATGTATTGCTTGCGGCCGGCTTTGTCGTATCCGGTGGCAAGGATGTGGCCAGACCTATCGGGGGAGATCCAGACGTCGGTCCAGGCCGGCGGTATCACCAGGGAGTCGATCCATTTCCGGACTGAGCCGTTGATCGTGTTCCCCTTGTGGTCCGAATAGGAGAACCCACGACCGCGCCGGATACGACGAATGCCCGGGCTCTCGTCGGTGACGTAATTGAGCCCGGCATCGGCGGCGAGTGACATCGATTCGATGGAGATCATGGCCGCCAAGAGATTTCCCCCAGCAGGGCTGTACCAAACGGGATTCAGGTCAGCTCATGAGAGCGAGTTCGCTGGCCTCCAACAGACCTCTCCGGCTGAGGTGGCCAACGCGAGGCGCGGGTTAGCGAAGCGAGTGTGGGGGGTAATTGAGGGCAACCACCCGGGAGTTGCCATTCGAGACACCTCTGCTTCGAGTTCGTCCACCATCCCTGCCGACACGCCCGAGCCCACGACCGAGCGTGTGCTCCATATTGCCGCCTTCACTTTTGTGGGGGCTGTGCTGCTGTTGGCGGCAACGTCGCTTCTCGGCGTTCGGACCGGGACAGTGACCGCCCAAGGCGAGGGCTATTCGATCGAGGTGTTGCACACACAGATCAGTCGGCCCGGTCTCGCCACTCCATTTGGCGTCGTGATCTCGACCATCGACGGGTCGGACCTACCGGCAACGATCACGCTGAGGTTGGAGACGTCCTACCTGTCCAGCTTCGACTTCAATGGCGTGGAGCCAACAACGTCGGCGTCGTTCAGCACCGAGCGTTGGACGTGGTGGTCGTTCGACGTCCCGCCGGATCAATCGAGTCTTCGGGTCGGTCTCGATGCCAGGCTCGAGCCCTCTGTGCAATGGGCGAGATCGGGGTCGGCCACGCTAGAGATCGACGGTTCGAGCCTCGTCGGAGTCGATTTCATCACCTGGGTCATGCCCTGAGGAGGGAATCATGGAGATATTGATGCGGGCGACAGTTGTGTATTGGTTCCTATGGCTGGTGGTCCGAGGCACCGGGAAGAGATCACTGTCCGAACTGACCCCCCTCGATCTGCTCCTCATCGTCGTCGTTGGCGATTTTGTCCAGCAGGGGGTGACCCAAGAGGACATGTCAGTGACCGGGGCCATCATCGCCGTGTCCGTGTTCGTCGGCTGGACGGTCCTGGCCGATGCCTGGGAGCGGCGATCGAAGTCGGCGAGACGTCTGTTGGTAGGGGAGCCGGTGATCGTCCTTCGCTCGGGTCAGCCCTTGCAGGACAGGCTGGACAAAGAGCGGGTAACCGTCCATGAGCTGAAGGAAGCAGCTCGACTGGATGGCTATGGCGATCTCGGCGACATCGACTACGCGGTGCTGGAGACCGACGGCAAGCTCAGCTTCATCCCGTCACAACCCAAGTGAACGATATCAACAAATGAAGGCGGGCCCTCGCGGGCCCGCCGTTTGTTGTCTTTTCCATCTTTCCTAGAAGACTTGGTCGTTTCTAGAAGATATAGATCAGAAGGGCGATGATCAGCAGCACGCCGACGATCGTCCAGATGATTCCGCTTCGTCCCAAAACAGCCTCCTTTGTGTCGGGACTACTTACCCCCACACTGCCGCGGCGAAACGCAACAATCTGTCCGGTTGAGGGCGGGCCGCTGCGGGTAAAAGGTGGCGCCGATGCCAACCGATCCCGCGATAATTGCCGCCGAGCTGACCAAGCGCTTCGAAGAAGATGCCGGGGTCTTCGACCTGGATCTTCAAGTCGAGCGCGGGCGGATCGTGGCCCTGATCGGCCCGAGCGGGTCCGGGAAGACGACCAGCGTGCGCTTGATGACGGGTCTGCTCGCACCCGACTCCGGATCGATCTCTGTCCTGGGCCAGGAGCCGACGAGTTTCACGCCAGAGGCCCAGTCACACATCGGCTACATGGCCCAGGACTCCGTGTTCTTTCCCGACCTGACCCTCCGAGAGAACCTCAATTTCGCAGCCTCCTTGTTCGGAGTGCCGCTCCGTCGGAAGCGACGGGTGAATGAGATCGTGGAGCTACTCGACCTGGGCGACGCCATTGATCGTCTGCTTCGCGATGTCTCCGGCGGCGAGAAGCGAAGGTTGTCACTGGCGGCGGCGCTGATCCACGGCCCCGAACTCCTATTCCTCGACGAGCCGACCGCGGGGATCGACCCGATCTTGCGGCAGAAGTTCTGGGACCACTTCGAGCACCTCTCTGATCAGGGGTCGACGCTGATGGTCACGACCCAGTACGTGGGTGAGGCGGCCTTCTGCGATCTCGTCGGCGTGCTCGCCAGGGGGCGGGTTCTGGCTCTGGACACACCGGACGGGCTACGCCGACGTGCCTACGGCGGCGATTTGGTCGACGTTGTGTTCGCTGCCCCACCCGCACGTGACGATCTGGTTGCCCTCACCAAAGCTGAAGGGATCAGCAAAGTGTCATGGCTCGATGATCACAGCGTGCGCTTGGTCGTAGCTGATGCCGGAGAGATGTTTTCCACACTTGCAAACTGGGCAAGCCAGCGGGGCCTCGACCTGGAACGAACGGAGGCCTTCCTACCGCCATTCGACGACGTGTTCGTCGAGTTGGTCAATGCGTTTGAGGAACAAGTCGATGAGACCGATCCCGAAGACGAAGTAGCGCTGGCGGGCTGAGTGATTGCATGAGATCACTGACCCGGAGCCTCGCCTTCCTTCGGAAAGAGCTGGTTTCCGTTTGGCGACAGCCCCGCTTGATCGTCACGCTGGTACTGGGGCCTTTCCTGATTCTGTTTCTCTTTGGGCTCGGTTATCAGGAGCTGCCCGAGCCCTTCCGAACGGTCGTAGTTGCTGACCAGAGCGGATCTGCCATTGGCGTCGACGCCGCCGAGTTGGACGAGGCATTCGGCGAGGGCATCGATCTGGTCGAGGTCACGGATGATCCCGATTCGGCCCGCCAAAGCCTGCTATCGGGGGAGGTCGATCTGGTCCTCATCGCCCCCGAGGACGGGCTCGAGGCGCTGGAGCGTGGGGAGCAGGCCACCTTTTCGATCTTGCACGCAGAGATCGACCCGGTCATGACCGGAAGCATCGACTTGCTCGCCCGTCTGTCTGTGGATCAAATCAATCAGGAGGTGCTCACTGGCATAGTGGAACAGGCGCGGACCGAGTTGAGCAAGACGGATGGCCCGCTGGCCGACGCCCTGGAAGACGTGCCGGACATCGATCCCGCTCTGTTGGTCAGCCCGTTCACGGTGGAGACCAGTCCGGTGACCGAGCAACCCCCGTCGCAGGCGGCGTACTACGCACCGGGGGTGCTGATCTTGCTGGTCCAGCACCTCGCTCTGACCTTCGCTGCCCTGTCCCTGGTTCGTGAGCGTCAGCTGGGAATGACCGAGATGTTCCGGGTTTCGCCGTTGACCGTCAGGGAGGCGATGTCGGGCAAATATCTGTCCTTTCTCGTGCTCGGGATGGCCCTCGCCAGCGGACTCGCCCTCACGATGCCACTGCTGGGGATCGAGGTCCAGGGCCCTCTCTGGTCCTTCGCGCTCACCGTCGCCCTGGTGATCTTCGCCTCACTGGGTCTCGGTTTCGCTCTGTCAGGCTTGGCCAGGAGCGATAGCCAGGCCGTTCAATACTCGATGGTGGTGCTTCTCGTATCGATCTTCTTCACCGGCTTCGTCCTTCCTCTAGATCAGCTCACGATCCCGGTTCGCTGGGTTTCGTATCTCGTGCCGGGCACCTACGGCATCGCCGGGCTCCAGGACGTGGTCTTTCGCGGACAAGCAGCCCGTCCGTCTCTGATGAGCGCCCTCTTGATCTATGGCCTGGTGATGGTGACGCTCGCTTGGCTCGCAGTCCGCAAGGACGTGGAGCCGGCGAGCGCCCCAACCGTGAAGGTCAGTTAGTCATCAACTGCTCGAGGTTGGCCCGAAGCTCCTCCCAGGCGCTGCGGACGTCCTCGTTGACCTCTATGTCGTCCAACTGCTGCTCGAACGTATCCAGACTCTCCTCAATCTCCTCTCGGGCGATTGCCCCATCTTCGCGAACCGACTCCACAGAGGCAGTCAGCTCGGCGTTCAGGCTGTCCCAGGCCGACCTCAACTCCTCGGCCGACTCTGACTCGGAGATCGCATCGGACAATGCCTGGATGTCCCCCTGGAACGTGGCGACGGCGGCGAGAGCATCTGAAGATGCGTCCGTTCCCCCGGATGTGCCGGCCAGGGTCGTGCCGGTGAGCGCTTCGGAGGTCGTGCCCCCGGACGCACCGGAACATGCCGCCAGGGCGAGTAACCCGGCCAATGCGATCGATATGGCTCTGTTGCTCATTGCTTAGCTCCAATCAGAATGCGTTCCCAAACGGTCAGAGCCACCCTCGTGGGTGGCTCTGACACTCGGTTTTCCAGGTCGACTCAGAATTGCGAGTCGACGGTGTCCTCTTCGAGACGCTCGCGGATCTGCTCCGCGGTCTCGCCGGTCTTCTCCTTGATGCGGCCGACCAACTCCTCATAGTTGCCTTCGGCAACATCGAGATCATCGTCGGTCAGGTCGCCCCATGCCTGCCGGGCCTTGCCCTTGAGCTGGTCCCAGCGACCTTCCCACTTCATCTGCGTGGAATCCTGCATAACGCACTCCTTTTCCTGGCGTCGAAGACATTGCGCCTTCATGTTTCGAGATGCACTTACCACTTCGACGGGAGGCGGAAACCTCCTTCGTTTCCCGATCGTCACTTTGTGAGAAGGGTTGCCATGCCGAATTCAATCCCAAGTGTCGCCATCGCCGAGTCGTGTACCGGAGGGCTCGTCATGGCTCGAATCGTCGCCACTCCTGGATCGGGTGATTGGTTCAAGGGCGGGCTGGTTGCCTATGCCCGGGAAGTGAAGTCCGATCTGCTCGGCGTCAGGCCTGGCCCGGTTGTCACCTCAGCTGCAGCCCAGCAGATGGCGAGATCCGTGCGTGAGCTCCTCGGATCGGACCTCGGCATCGCCACCACTGGCGAGGCCGGCCCGGATCCTGAGGAGGACGTACCAGTCGGCACCTTGTTCGTGGGGGTGGCCGACCGAGACTCGGTCCGTGTGCACCACATCGTCCTCTCCGGGGATCCCGATGAGATCCGGGCCTCGGCTGCCGAGCTGGCCCTGCTTCATCTGCGTCGGCGGGCGGGTCTCGATGTCAGGCTGCGTGCCGGCTAGATGTCAGGCGAATCGATCGTCGGTCGGATCGAAAAGGCTTCGCGAACACCGGCAAGCTCGAGGAGCCGCATGACGGGCCCTTCGCCGACGACCAGCCTCAGAACGCCACCACTCTCCTCGATGCGAACCCTCTGGGTGATCAGGACTTTGAGCCCGGCCGAATCCATGAACTCGGTCTTGCGAAGATCGAGGAACACTTCCTTCTTGGAGTACTTGGAGAGCGCCTTGTCCACCGTCGGAGCGGAGGCGAGATCTATCTCACCTTTGACGACGACGACCTCGTGGCCGCCGATCCGCGTCGCTTCCAAGCTGAATTCCGGTCCTAACTCCACCATCTCACCCTCCCTCGGCCAGAACCGGCCAGGTTTGTCACCCTTTGGGCGGGGGTAAGTACCTGGTTCTTGGTGACTTCCACTGATCCCGAAGCCCGTCGTGGCATGCCTTCTGATGGTATCGCGTCCAGCGTCGCCGAGACCGATGAGCCGGGTAGTCGTCTCTGGCTGTACAGCGGGGACGGCGAAGATGCCCCCGTCCTGCTCGACACGGACCTCCCTGACCTCGGGAGGAACAAGATGCTGTGGGCAGATGTCGATCTCGAGGTCGCCGAGGGCCTGAGCCGGCTCTGGGAGACATTAGAGATCGAGAGTTTGATCGCAGACCTCGGGAAGCTCGAAGAAGGACCTGCTCTCGTGCAGCACAACGGGATCCTCCAGCTCGCCGTGACTGTGATGCAGAGCGATCGAGATCTCGAGCCGATGACCCTCCATTGCCTGGTCGGCCCCAATTGGGTGGTGACGCTCCACAAAGGGGAATTGGACCTTGTCGACGAGTTCAACAAGCCATTCCATGGCGAGACTCGTCTCGGGGACCTCGATGGCCCGGCCTTCTTGTCGTTGGTGCTCGACTGGCAGCTGTCGGGCTATCTCAAGATCATCGAGGGTGTTCAAGGCGATATCGACCAACTGGATGAAGAGCTGCTCAGCAAGGCGCCTGACGAGGACTCATTGCTGGAGAGGCTGCAGTACTTTCGCCGAAGGGTGCGGACGCTGCGGAATACTCTCAGCGCTCATCGCGAGGTCTTGGGCCTGCTCAGCCATCCGAGATCTGACGCCGTAGTGGGAGCGGAGGCGACGGGCGACTACCAGCGTCTCGAGGATCGTCTTCAACAGGCAATCGAGGCGGTCGACACGACTCGGGAGATGATCGTCGGATCCTTTGACATCTTCATGACGAGGACCGCCCAGACGACCAACGACATCATGAAGCGCCTCACCATAGTTTCCGTGCTTCTCCTCCCGGCAGCGGCCTTAGCGGGGATCATGGGCATGAATTTCAAGGTCGGCATCTTCGAACGACCGTGGATGTTCTGGGTCACAATCGGTCTAATGGTCATTATTGCCGCCGTCACATTGCTCGTTGCTCGCCGTCGCAAATGGCTCTAAGCCCTTGAACAATTGCACCCGGGACGGGATCCCGGGTGCAAAGCGGACGTGTGAGTGGAGCCGCTCAGAGCATGTCGTCGCGGCCCTGCTCTGCTCGGGAGGCGCCGATCGCCGTCACGACCTTCTTCTCCTCCTCCGGCGGGGGCAAAACGGCCGGCATCCCCAGTGACTCAATCCAGAGCTCTCGGGCCCACCCCATGGTGTGGTAGAGATGCATGTCCTCTTCTTCTTCCACCTGCTCATAGGCATCGGTGAGCACGGTCTTCTTGTCCCCGGTGGCCTTCTCGGCCACTCTCCCGATCAACTCCCAGTTGGCGTGATCCTTCGTCTCGGCTTCGACGACGCACTCGGCAGCAACCAGCTGTGCGGCGATGGCATCCCCTGACTCCGTTGCGAGATCCATTGCTTTGAGGAGCGAAGCGCCCTTGTGCCGAACGACGACTCTCCCCGGCGTTTCCTTGGAGGTGTCCATATTCAGCTGCGCGAAGATGTCCTCGACGATCCGAACATGGTTCTCGGTCTCGGAGAGGTACTTCTCCCATTCCTCGCGAAGACCGTCATTGATGGCGCAGCTGATCGCCTTCTGATAGATCTTGACTCCACCCAGCTCGGTCTCCAGGGCCTGGTAGAGCAATTCGTTCACCTGTGCGTCCTTCAATCTGTACCTCCTATGGCGTTTGGGTCAAACCAATTACCCGACGGCCGACGCAGCCAAACGAATAGAGGTTTCGTCATGAGGTGGAGGGCCATGCCTGGCTCCGCGCCTCCCGGGCCAACGTCAAGAGCTGACTCTGGAGTCAGTGCCGGGCGGCGCAGTCGAACGTGATGCGCCATTGTGTCCCTGATGGCGCACTACGCAACTGCACGAGGTCCGCCACCTGATGAGCGAACCAGATCCCCCGTCCTCGGTCTTCGGTGGTCGCCGGACGTATGCGACCGACCATGGCATCGCCGATATGCCCCCGGTCGCGCACCTCACAGACGATTCGGCCGTTCTCCTGCCATACGCCCAGCGATCCCGCCCCGGCATACACGATGCTGTTGGTGGCGATCTCATTCACAGCCAACAAGAGGTCGGGTATTCGGGTCTCATCGACACCACAGCTGCGAGCCCGGGCCGCCAGACCTCTCCTCATCACACCGAGACTCTCCATGTCGAATGGTGTGAAGGCATCGTCGGCGATCAAGGCGGGGCCCAAGGGGGCGGGAGGAGCTTCGGTATCTGCCGATTGAAACAGATCGTTGTCGCGCGAGGCCCCGGCGCCGATGAAGGGATGGGAACGTCCCATTTCCTCGATCACGTCGCCGGGTAACGAGCTCGTGTCGTAGGGACAACCAAGATGCAGGGCGAACTCTGCTTCGTCGAAGGCCTGGTTGAGGAGTCTTTCGTGGATCTGCCCCTCCACCATTTCGGCGGCATCACGTCCCGCGTATATCGGCTCACCTATCCCCCAAACGGTTCGCTCGGCGGTCCCGTTGCGGTCGAGGAAGTCCCGCCACAGCCAAATCAGACGGCCTGGGTTGCGCCCCACGTCTTCGATCGGCGCCAGATCGAGGAGGGGATGCCCGTGAAGTGCCTCCTCGAGACTCGACATATTCTCAGCGCTGGTGGAGATGAGGACCGGCTCCCCTTTGTCCAGGGCCGGGCCGAGGAACCTCGAGACCTGCTCGATCAGGCTCGTGTCAGTTCCATACGGAAGAGCTTCATGACGGAAAGCGGAGGCCTCCTGGTGGGTCATTCGTCTCTCAAGTAGGTGGCCTTGGATTACCCGCCACGTGACACGGTCAAACTGTGCCCGTCGCCTGCAGAGCGAGGAGCGCTACATCATCACGTGCTCCATCGGGGGCGAGCTGGGAAGAGAGCAGGTCCAGCATTTGATCGAGCAGACCGCCGGGGCTGTCCGGCTCACATTTCGACAAGGCGAGCTCGACAGTCTCTGGTGGGTCGAGCCCGGGTGCTGCATATCCGTCGGTATACAGAACAAGGGTGTCGCCCTGATCCAGCCATCGTGTTGTCTCGATGGGGTGGATGGCGGGCACCACGCCGACCGGCGGGCACGGCTGTCCCAGCTGTTCCACGTCGCCGTTGGCTCTGACCAGGACCGGGGGTGGGTGACCGGCCAGAGCGACCCGCAACTTGATCCGCCCCTCGTGATCCTCGAGGACCACATAGGCCAGGGTGCACATTCGATTCTCTTCCAACAGCGCCTCGTTGAGCTGTCGGAACACGGTTTCCGCGTCAGGCTCGAGAGCGATCGTGGATTTGAGCGTGTAGCGCGCCATCCCGACTGCGGCCGCAGCCTCAACGCCCTTGCCCTCGATGTCTCCCAGCACAACTGCCAGATCCCCGCGAGGCGTGGTGAACACGTCGTAGAAGTCACCGCCGACATGGCCGGGTAATGAGGAAACCGGTCGGTAGCGGCCGGCCACTTTCAGGCCTGGTTGGTCAGGCAGTCTTTTCGGGATGAGCACGGCTTGCAGGGTCTCGGCTATCTCCAGTTGCTGTTGGTAAAGGCTGGCATTCTCCAGAACCGCCCCGACCCGGTCGGCGACCGCCTCCAGCACGTCGACGTCGGTCATCTCCAGCTCAGGGTCGGGAGCTGAGCGGGCGACCGTGAGTGTGCCAATGACATTCGGGCCGGCCCCGATAGGCACGCACGCCAATGAGTTCAGATCCAGCTCGCGGACGAGGTCGACCAAATCCTTGCTCGTGGCGGATTCCGCTTCCGTCAACATCTCCTCGGTTATCGGTGAGATCAACTCAGACCTCCCCGACGTCGTGACCCGTCGCTGGAGCGCATCCTCACCGGGACCAATCGGTTCCGGCGCGGATATTTCCAACAACGACCGGGCCGCGTCGTCATCGGGATGAATGAGCGCGACGGGTACCAGCACACCTGCGGGCTCCAGTAGATGCACGGCACACCAAGAACCCATCCGAGGGACCAGGATTCTGGCGAGCTCGCGCAGACTCTCCTCGCGGTTGAGGGAGTAGCCGAGGGTCTCATAGATGGTGTAGAGCAGCTCCTGGATCTCATCGCGACGGAACTGGGCCGTGATGTCCTGGAAGAAGTTGATCGCCAGGACCACCTCCCCTGCATCGTTCTTGATGGGACTGGATCGGACATGAGTCCAGCGGGCGCGGGGAGAACCCGGACGGCGATACCCGATCACAGCGTCGGCAACCGGGGCCCCCGCCATGACTCTTCGACCGGGAAGACGCTCGATCGGGAGGGGCGACCCGGTCCGATCGATCATCTCGAACCGCCCGACGATCTCCTCCGGAGGGGTGGAGGCCAGCTCCGCCCCGGTCTTGAAGCCGACGATCCGCGCCGCCTCGTCATTGGCATAGAGGAGCCGCCCGGATCGATCCTGAACTGTGACGGCTTCGCTGGCATGGCGAAAAAGGATGTCGAGAACCCTTTGGTCCTCGGCGGTCGCCATTTCTATGAAACGGTCACCGGGCAACGTTCCACTCCGGTTGCCGGGTCGATCGGACGCCTACCCGGCGGACGAGAAGATAGCCGATCCGGGATCAACGGTCCGAGAAGTGGACGCTCTGGCGTTTCGCCTTTCGTCGAAATCGGGTATGTCCTGCGAAATGGAGTCGGTGAACGGTGGCGCCTCCGCCCTGACGACCAACCCTTCGCTGTGGATGGCGACCTCGGATTGGCAGGAGCGCCCGGTTCTTCGAGGCGACATGTCGGTTCAGGCGGTGGTGATCGGCGCCGGGATAACCGGCCTCACTGCGGCGCGACTCCTGACCGAGCAGGGTCTCACGGTCGCGGTCATCGAGTCTCGCCGGGTCTGCTCGGGCGTCACCGGGCTCACCACGGCAAAGGTGACCGCCCTGCAATCGACGATCTACACCGAGTTGTCCGAGCGATGGGGTGATGAGACGTCGGCTGCCTACGCCTCGGCCAACCTCGAAGGCCTGGCGATGATTCGTCGTCGCGTCCATGACGACCAAATCGACTGCGATCTGCGCAGCGCTCCGGCCGTGACCTATTCCGAGGCCGATGGCGGCGTCGCCAAGATCGAGAACGAGGTCGAGGCGGCGCGACGGGCGGGTCTCGACGTCTCGTTCACAACGGAGTCAGATCTCCCGTTCGAGATCGCGGGGGCGGCCAGTCTCGAAGACCAGGCGCGGTTCCATCCTCGCAACTATTGCCAGGGGCTCGTGCGGGGGATTCTCGCCGACGGCGGCGCAGTCTTCGAGGGAACCAGGGCACTCGATCTCGATGCCAAAGTGGGGAAAGTGGTCACGGATCGCGGGACCGTCTCCGCCGATGTGATCGTCGTTGCATCCCACATCCCGTTCGTCGACACCGGTGGGTATTTCGCCCGAATGACAACCTCCAGGTCTTATGCGGTCGCATTTCGATCGCCCGATGAGCCACCAGCTGGCATGTACATAAGCGTCGACGAACCGATCCGCTCCATCCGATCAACGGGTGACGGCTACACCATCGTCGGCGGGGAGGCGCACCCCTCGGGACACGAGGTGGACACCGAAGAACGTTATCGGGCGCTCGCATCGTGGTCCCAGGACCGCTTTGGGGCCACGGACGCCGACTATCGCTGGTCGGCGCAGGACTACCGAAGCGTCGATGGCCTTCCTTTCGTCGGCCCCCTTGGTTCGTCGGGCCGGGTCTTCACGGCCACCGGTTTCGCCAAGTGGGGTTTGGCCAACGGGACCATCTCGGCCGCGATCATGGTCGATTTGGCCATGGGGAGGGACAACTCGCTGGCCAGGGTGTTTGATTCGAAACGGTCCGCCCTCAAGCAGGCCGCACCCGGCTTTCTCAAGGCCGGCGCCGGTTTCGCCAAGAGCCTGCTCACGGATCGAGTGCTCCCATCGAACTTGAAGGGGCTAGACCACGTGGCCCCGGGTTCGGGAGAGATCGTTTCGATCAACGGCCACAAGGCGGCTGCCTTCCGCGACGAGGACGGCGCGGCGCACGCCGTTTCGCCTATCTGCACACACCGCGGCTGTCAGGTGCAGTTCAACAATGCTGAACGGACCTGGGATTGCCCCTGTCATGGATCGCGTTTCGATGTCGAAGGCAAAGTCATCCATGGGCCTGCCGTTCAAGATCTCGCCCGGCTCGACGAGAAGGCGATGCCCCGATCCTCGCCCGGCTGACCCTGCCGCCATATCATCCGCCATGCGGATGAAGCGCGCTTTCCCCCTTCTCTTCGTCCTGATCCTCGCCTGCTCTGGCGTCGGTTCCGATACGACGACCACGACCACGGCCCCCACGACGAGCATTCTCGCAGTCTCCACCACAGCGCCACCGGTGGAATGCCCACGACCGCCCTACGAGCTCAGCTTCCTTCCAGTTGGTGTCGGTACGACGGTGCTCGACGCCGCGGAGATCGAGCCCGACGTCTGGACGTCGGTGCCGGGGAGCAGTACAACCCTCTGGGGCAGGGAGGATGGGGTCGCTATCGCCTTGATACGGGGTGCTCTCCCTGCAGTGGAATGGCCGGGTGACCGGGGCGAGGTGCTCATCGACGGGACGAGGGGGGTGGTCGGCCCTCATCCGGATGGAACGTGGGTTGCCGGCTGGTTCGAGGCGCCCGGGGAGCGTTGCGATCTCTACACCATGGTCTTCTACCCGCCGGTCGCAGACGCTGACGTCGAGCAGACCCTGGCCGGGATGAATCGGGTCGGGGGTTGACGGCGCAGCGAGGGAGGCGTAGCGTTCCGCCCGGATGAGCCGAAGGAACCTCTCGCACGCCGATGGCACCTGGTGGTGGGCTTGGCGCGCGCCGGAGGTGGCTTCGGTCGGATAGTCCCCGCTCTCTGATCTCTGCGAACCCATCTCCGGTCTCCGGCAGATGGGTTTTCTCGTTGGAGGCCCGGACGCCGGACCGGCGGAGAAGCCCATGAACAACATCTTCGACATACCGGCCGACCTGGACACCCCTACTTCCGTGTACCTCAAGCTTGCCCCTTTGGGCCCGAGGTTCCTCCTCGAGAGTGTGGAGCAGGGTGACCAGGTAGGGCGGTTCTCATTCATCGGATTCGGCCCGGGACTCGATGTGCGCAGCGATGGGAGGACGATCCATGCCGGGACGACAGATATCGAGACCGACGGGTCGATACAGGGGCTCGTGGATGGGCTGCGCAAGGTTCTCGTAGACGCACCGGCGCCAGGCCCGACATCAACCTCGATCCCGTTCCACGGAGGGCTGGTGGGCGCAATCGGTTTCGACGTCGCTCATCGTCTCGCCGGATGGGCTCCTCCGCCGAGCCCTCGCCCGGAGATTCAGTTGTATGGGCCACCGAGCGTCATCGTCTTCGACCATCTGAGCCGACGGGCCGCCCTGCTCCACGACGGGCCCGATTCCGATCGTCTCTCCCTGCGTCGCGAGGTGATCTCATTGCTCTCGAGTGGGCTTCCCGGCCCGGGCCGGACCGGCGGGTTCGAACCTGGCACCGGCTCGATGGACAAGCAGCAGTACGAGGACGTTGTGCAACGTGCCCGTCATCACATTCGTGAGGGCGACGTCTATCAGATCGTCCCTTCGGTCCAGTTCACGGGGGAGACCGAGCTCGATCCGTTCACGGTCTATCGAGGGCTTCGACTCCTCAATCCCTCTCCATACATGTACTTCTGTGACCTGGGCGAAACCAAGGTCATCGGGTCCTCGCCGGAGGCCCTGGTCAGGCTGCGGGGGACCGTGGCAGAACTGCGGCCCATCGCCGGGACCAGGCCTCGCCACAACGACGAGCAACGGGACCGGATCGCAGAGGAAGAGCTGATCGGCGATGCCAAGGAGGCGGCCGAGCATGTGATGCTCGTCGACTTGGCTCGCAATGACCTGGGCAGGGTCGCGGTGCCCGGCTCGATCAAGGTCGATCCGTATCGTGCGATCGAGAGGTACAGCCACGTCATCCATCTGGTCAGTGGGGTGAGCGGGATCATGGAGCCGGGTGGCGATGCCTTCGACCTGTTCGCCGCTGCTTTCCCGGCAGGCACGGTCGTCGGCGCCCCCAAGATCCGTGCCCTCGAGCTGTTGCGGGAGCTCGAGCCGGTCCCCCGGGGCATCTACGCGGGGACCGTCGGCTACTTCGGGCATGGAGGGACGATGGATCAGGCGATCGCCATTCGCACCATCGTCATGAGCGAGGGCCGCTACACCTACCAGGCCGGTGCGGGCATCGTCGCCGACAGCGTTCCCTCCGCCGAGTGGGAGGAAGTCCTCTCCAAATCAGGTGCGATGCGTGGCGCCCTCGAGATAGCAGCAGGTGGGCTGTGAGCCGGGTGCTCCTCGTCGACAACTACGACTCCTTCACCTACAACCTGGTGCAGGCGATGCGGATACTCGGCGCTGAGGTGATGGTCCGGACCAACGACGCCGTGAGCCTGGAAGAAGCCCGCGATCTCGAGCCCTCCCACCTCGTCGTCTCACCGGGCCCGGGCCGGCCCGAGGCTGCCGGCGAATCGATGAAGCTGATCTCGGGCTTCCTCGACCAAGTGCCCATCCTGGGCGTTTGCCTCGGCCATCAGGCGATCGCCACTGCAATGGGCGGCACCGTGGACCACGCGCAGGAGTTGAGGCATGGGAAGTCGTCGCCGGTGTATCACGACTCAGCTTCGATCTATGCCGGTCTCCCCAACCCGTT